>JAITFE010000052.1 GCA_031281585.1 Bifidobacteriaceae bacterium
CACGACCGCCGCGAGGCCAAGCGCGAGTCCCGCATGGCGGCCCGCCGCGCCGAACTCCAGGCGGCCCTGGCGGCCGCCGCCGCGACCCCACCCCCGGCCTGACCCAAACGTGTGTCCCCACCCTTCAACGCGGGGACGGTGATTCTTTCGAACGATAGGGACACACATCCTCCGCGCAAGGCAAGCTGACCTTGGGATTCTCGGATCGCCACCGACCGACGCGGCCCGCACCAGCCCCTTCTGCTGCTCGTGCGGACCAGCCGTCCGGACGTCAATGAGTGTCCCCGGTTCTCAAAGAAATCACCGTCCCCCTTTTGAAGGTGGGGACACATGTGGGAGCAGCGGGGACGGCCATGCCAGTAAACCGTCCCCGCTGTTCGGAGGCCTGGGGATCAATCGTCCTCGTGGCCTTCCTCGCCCTCATGGTCGTGTTCGTGTTCGCCGGCGCCCTCGCCGTTGACGCCCGCGATCTCGTTTGGCGTCACTTCCAGGGAGCCGGACTTCCAGATTTCGCCCGTGGTCGGGTCCACCACGTGAATCGTCTTGGCCGCCGGGTCGGTGACGTACGCCATGCCCTCCAACACCAAAAGCTTGGGACTCGGGTCTTGCCAAGCCTCGGGGACCTCAAACGGGTCTAGCACGGGATACGCGGCGATCTCCTGGCCCGCTGCCAGGTCGATCACGTGCAACCGGCCGTCCGTGCCCAAAACCAACCCGGTGCCATCCTCGGTGAGCGTGAACGAGTTGTAAGCGGTCCCAATGTCAAGGGTCTTCAGCGTCCCCGCCACCGAGTCGATCAGCGAGATCGCCGTGGACGGCCCATCCGAGCCGGTCAGAGCGTAGTTGCCCAGGAGCACCGACGAGGCCTCGGAACCAGCGACAGTGGACACGCGACCCTCCGGAACCGGCGCGGCAGCGAACACGATCTGCCCGCCCGCATAGACCAGCGCGCCCCCCTGGCACCCGAACACGACCGCCTCTTCGGCGGCCACGCCCTCGCCGTGAATGTTCGGGCAGAGCGCGGATTCGGCCAGCACCGCGTCATCTTGGTCCAGCACCACGATCCCCGTCCGCTCCTCCTCAGTGCCGCTGGTGACCACCAGACGGCCGTCCGGCAGGGCCACGGCCACCCCGTGATGCGCCGCCGGCGAGTCGTATTCGCGCAAGACGGCCTCCGGTTCGTCGCTTTCCACCACCGTGACGTGCCCGGTCGCGTCGTCGAACAGCGTGGTCAGGTCATCATGCGCCACCACGTGCCCGGGTTTGGCCGCCGCAAAGAGGATCCCGTCTTCGAGGATCGGGTCAGCCGCGTAGTAGTGCGCGTGGTCGCCGTGCGCCACGGCGTACACCCCGGTGTCCAACAGCCGGAACCCGCCCGCCGTGGACACAAACACGTGCCGCTGGTCCCCCGCCGAGTTGATCCGGTTGAAGCCGTCCAGTGGCAGGTCGGCGACAAGTTCCAGGGTCAAGGCGTCAATTACTTGGAGGCCGCCGTCGTACGTCACGACCAGGCGGGGAGCCGGCGCCGCGACCTCGGCCCCGTCCGATTCGAGGTGTTCGTCCTCGCCTGCGGTCGGACCAGCGGACACATTCGACGATGCCGTCTCCCCAGTCCCGGAACCGCCCCCGCAGGCGGTCAGGCCGACAGCCGCCGCCACGACCGCGGTCCCGGCGAGGACGGCGCGCAAAGGCGATGGCCTCCGCCGCGCCGCGAGCTTGGGCCGTCTGGGCGGCGTGGTCGCGGCCATGCCGACAAAGTCAGTAGTGTGCGCCTGGGAGCCAGCGCCCCGGCTGGTCTCAGGGTGGTCGGACAGCGGGGAAAGAGGGGCTGAATAATCCATGATGTGAAGCGAGGTGACTCGCGTCTCCTTTCGGTTGGTGACTTGGTGATCTCCGGAGATCGCAGCCAGCATACCACGCTAACGATAACGGTTCTCACTGGCCTGGATGGCCGTCGCGCCCACCTGCGCAAACGGGGGATGGGACACACCCTCGCCGCCCCCGTGCCGACCGAACGGCCGCCGCCTCGTGGCGGCTCTCGTCTTTTCCGGCCTGGATTACTGCCGGGCCACTTGCCTGAGGCAGGCCGCCGCCAAGGCCACGGCGCTGGCCAGGATGAAGGCCAGGCCGGCCACGCCGGTGCCGGCCCATGCGGCCAACAGGCCCCAGCCCGCCGCCGCCAACTGCGGCCAAACCTGCCAGACGGCTCGCAGAACGGGAGTCGGATCCCCCATCGGGGTGTAGGCGGGGACGTAGAGGGCTTCTGGCTGCTCGCCCTTGACTCGCTCCAAAGTGTTCAGAGCGGCCATCGCCACCCCGGTCGCCAACCAAATCGCCGCCAAAACCGCCAAGGGCGCCGTGCCCGCCCCGGCCGCCGCCGAAACAGCCAGAGGCCCATCCGGGGCCGCCAAAACCGCCAACCGATTCAGCCCGTCGCCCGCCGCCAAGCTTGTGAAGGACAGCGCCGACGGCAAGACCGCATGCGCGCCGAGCAACCGGCCCACCCCGACCCCATAGTTGGACGGCGAACTCGCGTCCTCGGCCACATGGCGCAGACCGTCGCTCAGCCCCCTCACCCCGGCGCTCGCCAGAACGCCGGTGGCGGCGGCCAGCGCAATCCAACCCGGGCCGCTCGCGCCCAAGGCCACCGCCGCCAAAACCCGATGCAACAAGACACCCGCCAGCGCCAACGTCATCAGCGACCCGGCGAGCCGGACTGGCGTGCGCGCCACACCGAGCAGATCAAGCCAAATCGCCCGCGACCACCACCGACGGCCACGCCCGGCGGAACGCCGAGGCGATCGAGCCGGGCACGCCGTATAAGCCAATCCCGCATCGGAGAAATACCCGGACCGAATCGCCAGGCTCGCCGCCGACCAGCGCTCGGCTTGGAGCAGCACCAGCGACGAATCGAGTCTCGTCAGCCAAACCGGCACAACGAGCCAGCCCAGCAACGCCGTCACGGCCATGACCAGGATCAACGTCATCGGCCCCCCGGCCGCGCCCCCCAGAAACGCGCCGAGCGCCAAGCCGCCACCGACGCCCGCAGGCGCCAACGCGATCAGCCCCGCCGCCACCAAGGCCAGCAAACCGGCCGCCCGGCCGGCCGCCGGCCAACGCTGCCCGGCCAGCCAGGCGACCAGCGCGGCCGGAACGGCCGCGACCCAGGCCAATGCCCAATAGACCACCGCAGACGAGTCGGCCACGCCCGCGGCCAGCGCCAACGCGCCCAACATCCCGATCCCCGCCACAAGGACGCCCGCAAACCCCAGCCAGTTCCGAATCAAGGGCCGCGCCAGCGAGGCGCTCCAGGGCGCGGGGCCGTCCAGCGCCAGCCCCAATCGGAACGGCTCCGCTATCACCGGCCCGCGAGCAGACCCGAGCGCGAACGCGACCAGCACCAAACCGACGGCCAAGGCAAATTGGCGACCGGGCGGGATCGTCCACCCCAAGACCCGAACGATCGCCGGGTCGCGGGCGGCGTGGGAAACCGCCGCGACGGCCATGGCGGCAAGCGGGGCGCCGCCGATCACGGCCGAATACACCTCGATCAACGCGCCACGGCGCCGCTTCCGCCGCTGCCCGCCGGCCGCGGGCCCATCCCCCGCGTTCGCCGCCCGCCACGGGGCCGCCGCCAGGCTACGCCCCGGTATCATGGCGAAGCTCGGCCAACTCGATCACTTGATCCGCCATGCTGGTCCGCAGGGCGCGGCTGTGCGTCGCCACCACGACGGCGGCGCCACGGCGGGCATTTTCGCGCATGACCCGCTCAAGGGCGCGGAGCCGGCCGTCGTCTAGGGCGTGGTCCGGCTCGTCCAGCAAGAGCAGGTCGAACGGCCGCGCAAGGGTGACGCAGAGCGAGGCCGCCTGCGACTGCCCCAGCGAAAGCTGGTGCGGGAACCGGTTGGCGAGCCCGGCCAAGTCGAACCGCCGAAGCTGGCATTCCCGCACGCCTGCGGCGGTGTCCGGCGCGCAGCCCCAGGTCATGGCGGCCAAGTCGATGTGCTCGGCGACCGTCATGGTGGAGGAGAACGGCCTGGGCGACAGCATGTGGGCCACCCGGCGGCGGAACTCGGCGCGGTGCCGGTCAGGCGCCATCCCGCAGACCACCACAGTGCCGCCGCTGGGCCTCAACTGGCCCGCCAGCACGCGCAGCAGCGTTGTCTTGCCGACCCCGTTCTGGCCGGTCACCAGGGTGATTTGGCCCGCCGCCACGTCCAAGTCGACGGGCGGCAGCATCACCACGCCGTTCTGCCGCACGGTCACCCCCCGTGCCCGCACCGCGAACTCCCCCGCCGCCGATGCCGTCCCCCCGTTTCCCCGCATCACACAGCCTTTCCGTTCGCGCCGGTCAGCGAATTCTCTGTGTCGATGCTACCCGGCCGCACCCGCAGGCGGGCTCGCTTGCAGGTGCGAACGCGGTCTGCGCCCACGGGCGGGATCGTCCTGAGCAACCGCAGGCGACCGCCGCTCCGACGCCGCCGGGTCGGTCCGCCGGGCGGGGTCGGGGTCCGCCGGGCGGGGTCGGTCCGCCGGGCGGGGTCGTTCTAGACCGACGCAGGCGGCCGCCGTTCCGGGTCGCCGCAGGCGGCGGTCGCAACGGCGGGCTGGTGCCGCCGGGCAGCAAAGAGGGGAGCCGCGGCCCCCACCGCGACTCCCCTCTTCGGCCGTCAAAACGTCAGACTGTCAGCCTGCGCATGTTTCGCCTGGCCCGGAGCACCAGCGCGAGCCCCAGTAGGAGCAACGTGCCGCCACCTACGGCTGCGGGCGCCAGATCCTGCGGACCGGTCACCGCCAGGCCCTGCGGAACCGTCACCTGAATGGTGGCGACGCCGGTGCTGCCCGCCGTCACGTCCTTGATCCGGACGGTGACGGTGTACTTGCCGGCCTTCAGGTACTTGTGATCCAACACGAAGGCCTTGCCGTTCAGCCGGAGGGCCTGAACCGCGGTGCCGTCGCCGTAGTCGACTTCGCCCGTCCAGGTGTCAGCGCCCGGATCGGTGAAGCTGCCGTTCCGTTGGAACACGCCGTCGGCCTTGATCTGCACGTCCGCGCCGATGTCCACCACCGGCACAACGTTGGCGGCCTGAACCGCGAAGGTGCTTGTGCTGACACGCCCCAGAGCGTCGGTGGCCTGCAGGCCAACCGTGTGCGAGCCGACCAGCGGCAGCGACAGAGTCGCCTCCGGCCCGGTCGCGTCGTCGTACTCGCCGTCGTTGTCAAGGTCCCAAGCGAGCGCCAACTCGCCGCCCCTCGGATCGAACGAGTCCGCGCCGGACACGGTCGCCGTGCCGCCTTCAACGCCATGCTCGGAGGCGATGGCGAGTTGCGGCTCGTCGGTGACGTAGCGAACCGTCACGGTCAAGTTCTGCGGCTCGGCGCTGGTTGAGGCGCCCACGGCGGGCACCACAGCGGTCAGCGGCCAGTAGCCCTCGACCTCCGGAGACACGACCGCCGGATAACCCGAGCCGTTCGCGTAGGTGGTCACTCCGGTAACCTCGTCTTTGTCGGTGTCGACGGTCTGCGTCTGCACCACGGCCGGCGGCGTCAAGTCGCCGGCGCCCTCATAGGTGATGGTGCGCGTCGCAGTTACCTGGCCCAAGGTGTGGATGTGGACCAAATGGAGCACGATTTCCTGCGTGGTCGAGTTGTCGCCGTCGTAAAGCAGCGGGTCGTTCTCTTCCAACGCCGGGTCGATTGACACCAATTCGTAGCCAGCAGGCACCAGCGCCTCGGCGTCTTCCTGGGTGAAGCCGACCTCGGTCAACGGCTCTCCATTTAGTTGAGCGGCTTCGGGATCAGTCGGCTGCACCGCCGCGCCCGAGGCGTCGTCGTCAACCAACTTCACCTCAACCTGGCCTGGTTGAATCTCAGCCGCCGCAAAGACCCGCTCCTCGAAGGCCAAAGAAGCTGAAGCGCCCGGCGCTAGGGTCCGGTTGACCAACTGATACTCGATCGCTGAGTCGGTATGGTCCACTGCCACATCACCAGCGCGGAAGTCGGCCAGATTGACCCAATTTTCCAGGTCGGAACGATCTGTCCAACTGCCGACTAGTACACGGTCGCGGGTCGTCGCCGCAAGGTAGAGTCGGAAGTCATCATTCTCGATGTATGCCGCGTTGGCGGTCGACTTGATAATCGGAATCCAGTCCTCGCTGTCAAGCATGGTGTCAAGATTCACCCCGAAGGAAAACCCAGCGAGCTGGGCGGTGCCCACGTTCGTGAGAGTGACATCATGAACGATCCGGCCGTCCGCCGTGAGCCGAATGACCTCGCTGACGCGCAGGGTGGTGCCGCCGACCGAGCATTCCCTTTCCTTGGCACCGACGGGCGCGCCTTGCAGCTCGCCCGAATAGTAGGCCACTTGGATGCAACCACCGGAAGTAAGACGGTCGCGTGTTCCTCCGTAGGTGATCCAGTAGCCGCTGGTGGACGCATCTCCGTTGATGAACGAGTAGGTGTGCGAAAGGCCGTCTGTCCGATTCAGGATTGTGTTCGCGAAGAGCGGAGCATTGGTGTTGCTCGGCACGACGATTTCGACCTGGTATGACACGCCGTTGCGCTCGAACTCATCGGTCGCGAGGTGGGTTCCGTAGGACGAAGTCACCGCCGTCCAACCGCTGAAGTCGACCGCTCCGTTGGCCAGCCTGGGCAGCGGGTCAAGGCTGCCCGGCGCGCCCATGGCGCCCGAGCTGATTGTCAAGGCGGCGGCCAACGCGATGGCGCTGCCAATGCTGGCGGCCTTCTTGCCGCGGCGGCCAGGCGCGTGAACGGGCATTCTTGGATGAGGACTATTCACAAGCTTCTCCTGAAGGGTAGGAAGTTTAGCCGGGGGCATAATTCATCACGAGTCTACCTGAGAACTCCCTTGGGCTGCTAACAAGTGTGAAGAGCGGCGGCACGGGTCAAGCGGTCGGCCGGGCCGGCTGGCGGCCAAGCGGCCCTGTCGGCGTTGCCCGCGCCCCCATTCGCGAGTAGGTTAGCCTCACCTAACTACCATCAGCGCGGAACGCGACCGGGCGAAAGGCCAGGCCACACGGGCCGCAACGACTCACACCAATCCGGGAGGCGCCACCATGGGATTCGCCGACGTCCGCAAGATCAGCGGCCTCTACACCGCCGAGGTTGTCCGCACCAGCCGGGTCACGCCCCACATGGTGCGCGTCACCTTGGGCGGCCAGGACCTGACCCGACTGCCCCAGCGCGGCTTCGACCATTGGTTCAGGCTCTTCCTGCCCCGGCCGGAGGGAGAAACCGACTTCTCCAACATCCCCGCCAGGTTCGACACCGCCGGCTACCTCAAGTACCTGCGGACAAAAGCCGACGCCCGCCCGCCCATCCGCAATTACACGGTCCGCAACCACCGGCCCGAGGCGGGCGAGATCGACGTGGACTTCGTGGCCCACGGCGACCTCGGCGTGGCCGGGCCGTGGGCGCAGCGGGCCCAACCGGGCGAGCGGGTCGCCCTGATTGACCAAGGCTGCGGCTTCGACCCGCTCGCCGACGCCACCAGCGTTGTGCTGGTCGGCGACGAATCCGCCCTGCCCGCCATCGCGGGCATTCTGCGCGACCTGGACCGCGCCGCCCAGGGCTTGGCGATTGTCGAAATCCCCGACGATGCCGACCGCCAACCCGTCGATCCCCCGCCCGGCTTGGAAGTCCACTGGGTTCCCAGGAAGGATCCGCACGCCCGCCCCGGCCTGGCGGCCCTCGCCGAAGCGCGGACCCACACACCGCCCGAACCTTCCACCGCCCAGGCGTACCTGGCCGGCGAGCAGCACTTGGTGGCGGAGGCCCGCCGCCACTTGGTGGCCGCACGGGTCCCGAAGCCCCGGATCGCGTTCACCGGCTACTGGAAGGCGGGACACGGCCAACCGCGCTAACGCGGCAAAGCCATCCGGCCCGGCGGGAGCCGGGCAACGCCTGGCGGCCGCCATATTCCCAAGTCCAGCACGGCGTCGACCCGCCACCGGAGGGCGGCGAGGAACCGGCCGCGCTCACGCGGCAAAGCCGCACTGTTTCCGGGCAGGAGTTCGGGGCGGGCGGGCGTGGCGGACCGCCGCGCCGTCAACATAGGCGACGGGCAGGTGTTCGGGGTGGGCGGGCGAGCCGACGTGGCGGGGAGGTGATCTGCGGAGCTGGGCGAACGGCATCGGGCGCGGGGCGGTTCTTGACCATGCCGCCTGGGGCTGGCGGCATGGTTAGCCGGGGACGCCCTCGGCGATCTGGGCGAGAGCCGCGAGGTGCGCCTCGAGCGACTCCTTGCCGGCGGGGGTGAGCGCCACCCAGGTCAGGCGGCGGGCGTCCGCCCGGAGGGAAGAACTCTCCTTGCGCTGTTTGACCAGGCCAGCGTCGGCCAAGACCTTGAGGTTCTTGGACAGGTTCGCGTCGTTCAGGCCGAGGGTGTCGCGGATGACGGAGAACTCCAGTTCCGACACGCGCCGCAGCAGGCTGCAAATGCGCAGGCGCGTTGGCGAATGGATAACCTCGTTGAAAGCGGCCGGAGGCTTTTTCACGCGGCGCCGCCAGGCTTGCCGCCCAGTTCGGCGCGAAGGGCGTTGTCATACCGGGGACCGGCGATCAGCATCGCGCCGCTGGCGATCACGGCCGGCGCCAGGACCCACCAGTGCGGGACGTGGGCGAGCTTGATGATCTGGCCAGCCGCCGCAGCGAGCAGGTAGACGCCCATGCTCCCGAACAGGAGCCACCTCGCCTTAGCGCCGACGGGCCCAGCCGCCAAGACCCCGTAGCGCTGGCGGTAGACGGTCACCATGTTGCCGAGCGCGGCCACGCCGACGGCGGTGACCACCACGAACACAGGCGTGGGCATGACCTGCGCGATCACGAACACGGCCACGATCACCGCCATCAACGGGTGGTACCAATTCGGCGTGGCGACTCGCCGCGCCAGTTTGGAATTGTCCCATTCCAGGGCCTCCAGCGCGGCCCGCGCCTGGGCAGGCGTTGGCTGATCGACTTGGTCGAGGTCTCCTTCGGGTTCGAGGCCTGGGCCGGAGCGATGCTCCCGGTCGGGGTCGGTGCCGACTTTGGGCTGGTCGACCGGTTCACCGGGCCGGGCCGGCTGGGAATCACTTGCCATATTGGAAAGTCTATATTTGACTTTCCTTCTTGGCAAGTCAACGCTACGCGGTCGGGCCAGGAATTGGGGCGCCGTCTTGGTTCCTTGACCGGTCTCCGCCATCCGGAACTCAGACTGGCGAAGAACCCGAGGATGTCCGCGGCTGGAGCGGAGCGCCCTACGGTCGCGGACGCCGGATACGGGTGAGTAGTCGCGGGCAGGGACTCTTCTGGGATGGGCCGATGGCAGTTCTGAGGGATCGCAGTCGACGTTGGCGTACATCGAAGGCGCACCCGTGGCATACACCGATGCCTTCTGCGAGTTCCCCAACCTGGAGGCTCTAGCGGACACTGGGGTAGGCAGCGACTTTTCAGACGTTGGGGTATGCAACCCAAAGCTAAGCGATTTGGGTATAAGCGCGTGGCGCGAATCGACCGGCCACGCAGGCTTGGCGGGACTGGAGAACCTCGTCGTCCTGATTATTGGCGGCGAACTCGACTTCATCGAACAGATACCGGTGATGCCCCACCTGAGAGAACTGAGGCTTAGCCTCGCCGAGGACACACCAGCCAACAGGCAGGCGTTGCAGGATCGGCTGCCGAATTGTTCAATCATTTTCCTCGACCCGAGCCTGCAAGATGCTCTCTAGGCGAGCCTCAAGACAGCGGTGACTGCGGCGGCAATGGCATTGGCCATAGCCGGCCTGCCCGGACGCGATGAGGATGACGCCAAGTTGGCCGCATGCATAGAGGCTGAGATTGAGGCCGCCGCCGACGTTGACGTGTCATACCTGAGCGTCGGCGATGCGCGTCTCGGCGAGGGCCGCCCCGGCGCCAGCGCGGCCGTTCCTCCTTTGAGATTGGACCACAGTTGCGGCAGGTGTCCACCGCCCAGGCGGAGCACATCCGCGAGCTGTCCGCCTCCCGGATCCAGCGAATCGTGTCGACATACACGCGTGGGAAGTGCCCGGGTATGGTGAAGCCAGTCACAGACCTTCGTCCCAGGACCTAACTCGTGCCACTGCCTTTAGTGCCCGGTTTCGGTGATCGCATCGAGGATGTCTTGCGCCTCGGGCGGCACTGCGGGCGGCAGCGTCAACCGTTTCCCGCCTATCTCGACCACCGC
>JAITFE010000053.1 GCA_031281585.1 Bifidobacteriaceae bacterium
CGGCGCGGCTCTGCGCCTAGCTCGTGCCCCACTCGATGACGCCAGCGCCCTCGACTCCGCAGAGTTGGACCAGTCGCGCCGCCATCTGGTCGATGGCTTCATCTAGCAGCTTGGGCGCCGTGTAGAACGCGGGCGTGGTCGGGAAGACGATCGCGCCGGCTTCGGTGACCGCGACGGCGTTGCGCAGGTGGATTAGCGACAGCGGAGCTTCCCGCAGCGCCAGGATCAGCCGGCGCCTTTCCTTCAGCGCCACGTCTGCGGCTCGCGCGATCAGCGAGTCGCCGCAGCCGCTCGCCACCATCCCCAGGGTTCTGGCCGAGCAGGGGGCGATCAGCATCGCGTCGAATCCGAATGAGCCGCTGGCAATTGGAGCGGTCAGGTCGTGCACGTCGTGGGAGTGGTCCGCCAGAGCGGCAAGCTCTTCCACCGACAGGCCGCATTCCAGCCTTGCGGTGGTCGCCGCCCACTTGCTTACCACCAGATGCGTTTCCGCGCCCAGAGATCGAAGAAGCCGCAGGGCAGCGGCGCCGATCGCCGCGCCCGACGCGCCGGTCATGGCCAACACTATTCGACTCATTGCGATTCTCCTCGCCGTTGTGAGCGCCGTCGGCTGATTGTCGCATGCCGGCCGGCAAACGGGCGACCGCAACTTCCCGGACGCTTGGACGTTACACGGGCGACCCATGCGGTTGCTCGAATTCTCACTGCACGAGAACGGGTGGACAGCCGCTCGCCACCGCTTCCTAGGATGACCGCCATGCAGCAAGCCGCTTCGAGCGAGGCCCCGACGCTGGTTGTCGTGGGCCGCATCAAGGAGAAGCCGGGCGCCTGGGTTCGCGGCGTGGTGGAGATGACGCGGGGCGTGGTCACAGCGGTCTACGCGGGACTGCCGGCCGGCCGCGCGATCGGCGTCAACACGATCGACGTGGGGGACTCCTTCGTTTTGCCCGGCGCGGTGGACGCCCACGTGCATTGCCTGTCGCACTCCCATGAGGGCATCGCGGCGGCGACGCGCTCGGCCGCCGCGGGTGGCGTCACCACGATTGTCGAAATGCCCTTTGACGGGGCGGGGCCCATCAACAGCCGCGACCGTTTGGCGGCTAAGCAGGATCTCGCCGCGCGGGAGGCTTTCATAGACATAGCCCTCCTCGGCACCCTGGCGCCGGACGGCGGCTGGCGCGAAGCCGAAAAGCTGGTGGCCGCCGGCGCCGTCGGCTTCAAGATTTCGCTTTTTCTGACGGATCCGGCCCGCTTTCCCCGGATCTCCGATTTCGACCTCCAGCCCACAATGGCGGCCGTTAGCGAAACTGGCGCGACCCTGTGCGTGCACGCGGAGAACAACGAGATCATCAAGGGCCTCCTCGACCAGGCGGCGCCCTTGGAGTCTGAGGATCCTTTGATCCATCCGAGGACGCGGCCGCCTTTGAGCGAATCGTTGGCTGTTCTGACCGCCCTGGAGACGGCCGCGCAGACCGGCGTCAAACTGCACCTTTGCCACTTGTCGTTGCCGCGTTCGACCGACTTGGCGGCCTGGTACAGGTCGCAAGGCGTCGACGTGACGGTGGAGACCTGCCCGCATTACCTCACGTTCACGGAAGAGGACATGAATCGCCTGCGCGGCAGGTTGAAAATCAATCCGCCGCTGCGGTCTGCCGCAGATCGAAAGGGGCTTTTGTCGCGGCTGGCCAACGGCTCGATCGACATTGTCGCCTCGGATCACGCGCCTTGGCCCGCCGAGCTCAAGGACCGGCCGATCATCCTCAGCAACTCTTCCGGGGCACCGGGCACCGAAACCCTTGTGGCGTTGACGTTGGGGCGGGCTCTGGCGCGGGACCGGACCCACAGGAGTTTCGAGTCGGCTGTTGACGCTCTGACCATAACGCCGGCGCGCCGTTTTGGGTTGAGTTCGCGCAAGGGCAGCCTCGAGGTCGGCAAGGACGCGGACGTCATGGTCTTCGCGCCTACCGACGATGCCGTCATCCACGCCGCCGCTCTGCATTCCAACGCCGGCTGGACGCCTTACGAGGGAATCACCCCCGGCGGCCGCGTCACCCACACCATTTCGCGCGGCCGCTTGGTGTGGTCCTCGGCCGCAGGCCTTCACGGAAGCCCGGGCCAGGGCGAAGTCGTCGGGGCGGAAGGCTGAGGTTTGATGACCGGCACCGGATCCGGCTACCAGTCGCTCAAGCGCGGCTTGGCCATCTTGGCGACTATCCAGGACGTCGGCCCCATGCGAACGGCCGAAATCGCGACGCGCCTGGGGACGCCGTTGTCTTCAACCTACCGGTACGTGTCAGTCCTGAGCGAGGCGGGGTTCGCGGTGGAGGTCGACGGCGTCTTGGTCCCGTCCGACCGGTTGACCAGCCCCAACGAGGGCCCTCAGCACATCGTCCGCGCTTGCGGCCCGGTCTTGCGGGGGTTGCGCAACCTGACCGGGCTGACGGCCGCCCTGGCGGTCAGAGTTCACACTGTGGCCCTGTGCCTGGAGGTCGTCTTCGCCCATCCCCAGCATCGGATTTCCTTTCACCGCGGGCAGTCGCACGGTCTTCACGCGGGTGGCTCCGCGTTGCCCTTGCTCGCTTTCGCGCCCCGGACAATCATCCGTGAGATCGCGGCCGCGCCGCTGCGCCGTTTCACGGCCCACACACCGACGCGAGAAGACTTGGCCGAACTGCTGCCGCAGATCCGGCGCGACGGTTACGCCATCTCCCACGGCCATTTGACGCCGGGCATGTCGGGGTTCGGCGTCCCGCTGTTGGTGGACGGCCGGTGCCTCTGCGCCTTGTCTCTGATCGGCGACTCGACCGCCCTGGCGCGCGCCGAGGAGCTGGTCGGAGCGCTGAAGCGCGCCGCCGCCGAACTGCTGGCCAGACTGGCGTCAAACGGGATACAAGAAGCCTGGAGCCAACCGAATGACTGAATCAAGCGTGCTGAACGGCCCCGATGGCGCGGTCCGCGCCGCCTGCGGCCCGCGTCTGCGCGCGCGCTCTTGGCGCGCGGAAGGCCTCCTCCGCATGTTCGAGAACGTGATCGAGATCGGGGAGCGCCCAAGCGAACTGGTGGTTTACGCGGCGTTCGGCAAGGCCGCCCGGTCTTGGTCTGACGCGCGGCGCATCGCGGCGGCATTGACGTCCCTGGAGGAGGGGCAGACGCTGATCCTCCAGTCGGGGCGCCCGGTCGGGGTTATCGAGACGGGCCCCAGCGCCCCGCTTGTCCTCTCGGCGGTCAACAACACGGTGGGCGAATGGGCCAGCGCCGAGCGGTTTTACGAACGCGAGGCGGCCGGCCAAACGATCTGGGGCGGGTTGACCGCCGCGGCCTGGCAATACATAGGGCGCCAGGGCGTGCTCCAGGGAACTTATGAGGTGTTCACGGCGGTCCTGTCGCGCCACTTTGACGGCGCCGCTTTGGGCCCGGCCCCCTGGGTTCTGACCGCCGGCCTTGGGGGAATGGGCTCGTCGCAGCCGACGGCGGCGACCATGGCCGGATTGAGTTCGCTGACGGTGGAGGTGGACCCCGCGAAGACGGCGCGGTTGGCGGCGCTGGGCGTGCTGGACTTGGTGACGGACCAGCTAGACCAGGCGATCACGGCGGTCCAGGACGCCCAACGCGATGGGCGAACCGCGGCGGTGGGCCTCAACGCCAACGCCGCCGACGTGTATCCGGCCCTTGTCCGGCGGGGCGTCATTCCGCCGATCGTGACGGATCAGACCGCAGCGCATGACGCCCGCTACGGTTACGTGCCCGCCGGCTACAGCCTGGAAGCCTGGCGCGGAGCCCGCGCCGCCGACCCGCGCGGGGTGGAACGGGCCGCCCGCGAGTCGATGGCCTGCGAGGTCGAGGCGATGGCGACCATGCAAGAGTCGGGAGCCGTCGTGTTTGAGAACGGCAACAACTTGCGGCAGCAGGCGATTGCGCACGCGGGCGCCGGGGCGGCGGACCGCTTCAACCGCATCGAGGGATTCATGGAAGCCTATCTGCGTCCCTTGTTCGCGGAGGGGATTGGGCCGTTCCGCTGGGTGGCGCTGTCCGGTTCGGAACGCGACCTGGCGATCCTGGACGACTTGGCTGCTTCGCTTTTCCCCCGCCGCCCAGAGGTCGCCCGGTGGATCGGTTTGGCCCGCGCGCATGTCGTGCCCCAGGGCCTGCCCGCCCGCTCGTGCTGGTTAGGCCACGGCGAGCGGTCGGCCATGGCGCGGGCGGTCAACGAATTGGTCGCCGCCGGCGAACTGTCCGCGCCGGTGTTGTTCTCACGCGACCATTTGGACTCCGCGGGGATGACCAATCCGCAGATCGGCACGGAGGGAATGGCGGACGGTTCGGACGGTGTGGCCGATTGGCCGCTGCTGGACGCCATGGCTTTGGCGGCCACGGGGGCGGATCTGGTGGCGGTTCACTCCGGCGGCGGCGGATATTCGGGATGGATGCAGTCCGCCGGGGTCTCCATCACCGCGGACGGCCGGGCGGACACAGCCTTGCGCCTGACCCGCGCCCTGGATTGCGACACCGCGATCGGGGTGCTCCGGCACGCCGAAGCCGGATACGAGCAGGCCATAGCCTGCGCGCGGGGCCTGGCCCGCACCGGGGCGCCGCCGCTCAATTGGACCAACGACCCCTGCGAGGAGCAGCCATGACACGCGAATTGACGAAGGCCGACGCCCTTCACGGAGTCCTCGGCGGGGGTGTGCTGGCCTGCGGCGGCGGCGGTTGGAAACGGCACGGCGAATTGATGGGAGACCTGGCGACATCGCTCGGGCGCCCCTCGCTCGCTTCCGTTCGCGAATTGCCGGAGGACACAATTGTCGCCACCGTCACAGCGATCGGCGCGCCGGCGGCGGAGAACTGGGAAATCCGCCCCGTGGACTACCTCGACGCGTTGACCACCCTCATGCGGCAAGTCGACGGGCGCATTGGCGCCGTGATGACGGCCCAAAACGGCTTTTCGACAACCCACAACGGTTGGATCCAGTCGGCCGCGCTCGGCATCCCGGTGCTCGATGCCGCCGGCGACGTTCGCGCTCATCCCACCGGCAAACTCGGTTCGCTGGGTTTGGGCGAACGGCCCGGCTACACGTGCACCGCCGTTGTCGCCGGGGGCAACCGGCAACTGGCCGGCCGGTTCGTGTCGATCAACGTGGGCGACGTCAACACTTGCGACGACGTGCTCCGCGACATCTCCGTCCGCGTGGGCGGCTTCATCGCCTCGGCCCGCAATCCGGTGGAGCTGGCCTGGGTCAAGGACCACGCCGCGCTCGGCGCCATCTCCCTGGCGCTTGACCTTGGCGAGGCGATGCGGGAGGCCGGAGCGGGCCGGTCCGGCGCGGGAAACGCCGTCGCGGCAGCCGTCGCGGGGGCGCTGGGGGCGGAGGTCCTAGCGCGCGGCCCGTTGGTTTTCGAGACTCCGAACGTGACCAAAGGGGGCTGGGACCACGGGGTCTTCCGCGTCCAAGACTGTCTTGTCCCGTTCCTGAACGAATTCATGGCGGTCCAGCAAAATGGCGAATGGATCTTCGCCTATCCCGCCACGATCTGCCTTTTGGACGGGGCGACCGGCGAGCCGATGGCCGTGGAGCGTGCGGTCGAGGGCCAAGACTGCGTCCTGTTGGCGGCGCCGGCGAGCGCGTTGCCCGTCTCCTCGTCGGCGATCGACCCGGCGGGTCTGGCCGAATGCGCAGAGCTTCTGGGGATTGACTTCTTGGCCCAACTGGACCCAAACCTGCGTGGCGGGAGCAACGAATATGCGCGTTGATCCGCTCGCGGTGGCGGGCCGGATTGGGCCGGACCGCCTGATGGCCGCAATCGAGGCGCTCGCCGCCGGATACGCGGAGAGCGGCGAGCCGGGCTGGACGCGGCGCGTCTTCTCCGAACCCTACCGGGCGGCCCGCGACTGGGTGGCCGGCCAAATGCGCGCCGCCGGCTTGGAGGTGACGCTGGACGCGGGCGGGAACGTGCTGGGGCGCTTGCCTGGGCGGTCACCGTCGAAACCGGCGATCGTGCTCGGCTCCCACTCTGACACGGTGTGGGCTGGGGGCCGCTTCGACGGCATCGTCGGCGTGTTGGCGGCGGTGGCGGTCGCGGCGGCGGTGAACGAGTCGGGCTTTGAGCTTGAACACGACTTGGTGGTCGCCGATTTCCTGGGCGAGGAAGCCAACCCGTTCGGCATTTCCTGCATTGGCTCGCGGTCGGTTGCGGGCGTGCTCGAGCCGTGGCATCTGAGCCGCGAGGACCCCGACGGCGCCACTCTCGGGGTGGCCATGGAGCGGTTCGGGGTGGATCCGGACGCGGCCCTTTCGGGCGCGTGGGCCCCCAATTCGGTTCACGCGTATCTTGAGCTTCACATTGAGCAGGGGCCCCTGCTTGAGACGTCCGGCAAGCAAATCGGGGTGGTCACCGCCATCGCGGGGATCGAACGCCTCATCGCCGCGTTCACCGGCCGTGCGGACCATGCCGGAACCATGCCGATGGAGCAGAGGAGCGACGCTCTCCTCGCGGCGGCGTCCGCGGCGTTGTCGGTGGAACGCGAGGCCTGCGGCGCGCCAGTTCACGCCGTCGCCACCAGCGGCCGGATCGACGCTTTCCCCGGGGCCATGAACGTGGTTCCGGGCTCCGCCCGCCTGTGGGCCGAGATGCGTTCAGTCGACCCGGCTTGGCTGCACGGCGCCAAGCGCCGTCTGGCCGAGCGAATCGCCCAAGACGCGTCCGCCAGGGGCGTTGACACGGCCATCGAATGGCTGAGCGACCAGGATCCGGTTCCCACGGCCCACTCGGTTCAGGACCGAATCGCCCAGGCTGCCGAGGGCTTGGGTTTGACCTGGGAGTCCGTCCCGTCTGGCGCGGGGCATGACGCCGCGCACATGGCCCACCTTGGACCCATGGGCATGATCTTCATCCCCTCGATCGGTGGGCGCTCCCACGTTCCCGAGGAGCTGTCTTTGCCGAAGGACATTGTGGACGGCGCGCGGGTGTTGGCTCTGACGGCGCTCGATCTGGATTCGAGAGAGCCGACATGACACGGGTCGCGCGAGGCGCCTACGGCCTCCTCGGCATAGCGGCCCTGCTGGGCGCGATGGACGTGGCCGTGAGGAGCGGCGCCCTGTCCCACCACGCGGTCCCAACAGCCGTGGAGATGGTCAAGGCCTTCGGCGGTCTTGCCGTTTCAGGCGCTTTTCTCCGCGCCGTGGGCCAGACGTTGATCGCCACGCTGCTGGCTTTTGCCGCCGCCGCGGTGGTCGCCACACCGCTTGGCGTCCTCCTCGGAGCGTCCCGCCGAGCCGAACGGCTGTCTTCGGGGTTGATCGAGACGCTGCGCCCAATCCCCTCCATAGCGCTCATGCCCGTCGCGATTCTGGCGTTGGGAATCGCGATTGAACTCAAGATCGCATTGGCGGGATTCGCCTCCCTCTGGCCTCTCCTGATCAACGCCATAGCCGGTGTGCGCTCAGCCGACTCCCTGATGATCCGCACCGCGCGTTCCTTCACCTGGTCGCGCGCCCGGATAATGCGCCGGGTTCAGCTACGCGCCGCCCTGCCGTTCATAGTCTCCGGCGCGCGCCAGTCGATCTCCGTCGCCCTGGTGATAGTTGTCACCTTGGAGCTGCTGGGCGCGAAGGGCGGGATTGGCGAGGTGATCCGCCAATACTCCGCCAGCGGACGCGTCGACTACGTGTTCGGCGGCGTGCTCGCGACGGGTCTGCTGGGCTTGGCGCTCCACGCCGTGCTGTCACGCGGCGAGGCCCGCTTGCTGCGTTGGGCGCCCCAGCACCGGGCGGTGCGGCCATGAGGCGGCGGGCCGCGGTCTTGGGCGGCCAGGCCAGCCGCCTCGTTCTGCTCGTGGTCGCGCTGGCGGTATGGCAGTTGGCGGCGCTGCACGCGCAGATCCGGTACTTGCCGCCATTCAGCGAAGTGGTCGGCCGGTTCTTCGCGGACTGGTTTTCCGGACCCTGGTACCACGCCTTTTTCTCCACCGCTTTCATTGAGAACGGTTTGCCGACCATTGGGCGTCTGGCGGTCGGTTGGCTGGTGGCCGCCGTGCTTGGGGTCGCGATCGGCACCGCGTTGGCTTTGGCGCCCAGGCTGGACGCCACGCTGTCGCCGGTGGTCCGCTTCGGGATGTCCATGCCGACGCCGGCTCTGCTGCCGCTGGCTCTCGCGATTTTCGGCTTGGGGTACGGGGCGAAGGTGTTTTTCATCGCCATAGGCGCGATCTGGCCGGTGATTGTGAACACGGCGGACGGCATCCGGGGCGCGGACCCGACCGCGCTGGCGGCCGCGCGTTCGCTGTCCCTTCCCCCCGTGACTTGGCTGACGCGCTTCCGAATCCCTCTGGCCTCTCCCCAAATCATGGCCGGGCTCCGCGTCAGCGTGAACACCGCCGTGCTGCTGATCGTGGTGGCCGAGCTTTATGCGGCGACCAGCGGTATTGGCTTTTTCATTGTCTCAACCCAGCGAAACTTCGACACGGTGGGCACCTGGTCCGGAATCTTGCTGCTGGCCGGTTTGGGCATAGTGTGCAACGCCCTTTTTGTCATTGTTGAGCGCCGCGTCATGCGCTGGCATGGCCCTGCTCGGGAGGTCCAGTAATGCCGAACGTTTTGGAAGTCTCTCGCCTGTCATTCACCTATCCGTCCGCGGCCGCCCCGACTCTGGGGGAGGTCAGCTTTGTGGTGGGGAGCCATGAGTTCGTCTGCGTTGTCGGCCCCTCCGGTTCGGGCAAGACCACCCTGTTGAACTGCCTGGCCGGCCTGACCCGCCCCACAGGCGGCGGCGTGTTGCTTGAAGACCAGGAGCTGACGGGTCCCAGCCCCCGTGTCGGCGTTGTGTTCCAGGATTACTCGCGTTCGCTCTTCCCGTGGCTCACCGCGGCGAAGAACGTCGCGTTCCCGCTGACCACCCGCGGGCTGTCGAAAGCGGAGGTCGCCTCGCGCGTCGAATTGGCGCTGGAGTCGGTTGGGCTTGGCGGCCACGGGGCCAAATATCCGTGGGAGATGTCGGGCGGCATGCAACAGCGGGTCGCGATCGCCCGCGCCCTCGCGGTCCAGCCACACCTGCTGATAATGGACGAGCCGATGGCGTCCGTTGACGCTCAGACCCGCTCCGACCTGGAGGACCTGGTGCTGCGCATCTGGGCGGAACGGCAAATCAGCGTTGTCCTGGTCACCCACGACATTGACGAGGCGATTTACATGTCGGACCGGGTGGTCGTCTTGTCGACTCCGCCGGCCGCCGTCCACAACGTGATTTGCGTCGACCTGCCCCGCCCGCGCGAACAATTGGCGACCAAGGAGGACCCCGCCTTCGGTCACCTCAGGGCGCGCCTGTTCGCGGAAATCTCCGAACTGCGCCGGTCTTCGGCGCCGGAGCTGACCCAATAGCCAGAGCAATAAGAAACCATTGAAAGGAAACCGACTGTGAAACTAACTGTCTTGCGAACCCGGGGGTTGGCGGTCTTGGCGGGCTTTTCGGCACTTGCGTTTGCGGCATCGGCCTGTGCGGCGGAGGATAAACCGGCGGCGGGCCAGAGCGGGGGGTCGCCGTCCGAACCGACAGCGGAAGAAGTTTTGGAGCTGACGGTTGCGGTCATGCCGATCGCCGACTGCGGCGCCTACTTTTACGCGGAGGACACGGGGCTTTTTGACGACTACAACCTGAAGATCGTGTCGGAGAGCGCGACTGGCGGATCTGCGGCGATCGCGGCCATGGCGGCGGGCGACTACGACGTGGTCTATTCAGGCACCGACGGCTCGATCAAGGCTTTTGCGAACGGTTTGCCTGTGAAAGTGGTGTCCGGGGCGAACTTCAACCAGGCCGCCGGCCAGGCGGACGCGACCGGTTTGGTGGTGGCGGCCGGGATCGCGGACGTGTCGCAGCTTGCGGGCGCGACGATCGGCACGAACGCGTTGGGCAACATCAACCAGGTCTTCGCCCAGGAGTTCCTCGCCTCTCAAGGCGTTGAGGATGTGCAAGTGGTTGAAATCCCGTTCCCCGAACAGGTTGCCGCGCTTGAGGCCGGTCAAATCAAAGCCACGCTCTTGCCGGAGCCGTTCGCGTCACAGGCCGTCGCCGCCGGTGGCGCGATCCTCGGCTACCCGTACCGGGTGGGCCAGGATTCGAAGAGCGCGGTCGGCGTGTACGTGTCAACAGACCAGGTGCTGGCTGAGAAGTCGGAGGCCGTCAACCGCTTTGTGGAGGCTATGACGGCGGCTTCCGCGGCGGCCAACGATCCGGCGAACCATGACGCGGTGGTCAAAGCGATCTTGGCGCACACCCAGTTGAGCGACGAGGTGGTGGAGTCGATGGTCTTTGTCGAATACTCGACCGATGCGGACACCGCGCGCATTCAGGCCGTGGCGGATCTGCTGACAAAGTTCGGCGTGCTCCCGGACTCGGTCGACGTGACCGACCTGGTCGCGCCGAGATCATAGTTTGGAGTCTGGCGCCGGGTGCCGCAACGCCGGTCCCGGCGCCAGACCCGGCCGAACCCGCGAAGGAGCGAAATGTTCCCGACCTTGCGCCAGGTGATGGAGGACCTCGAACGCGCCGGCGACCTGCGGCGGATAGACGCCCCGGTGGATCCGAACCAGGAACTGGCGGCGTTGCTGTCGCTGACCGAAAGCGGCCCTGCTACCGTGGCCACCCGCGTGGTCGGGTCGCCCTTCCCGGTGGTGGCGAACCTTGTGAACAGCCGGGACCGCCTGGCGCGGTCGGTGGGGCTGAACACGGGGGCGTTGACCGACGCGCTCATTGGGGCGGTCGCCCGGCCGGTCCCGCCGGTCCCCGCGCCCGGTCCCGCGCCCGTGCAGACGGTGGTTTGCGAGCCCCGCCTCGACAGGCTGCCTGTGCCGCGCTTTTTCGAGTTGGAGACCGGGCCGTACATCACCGGCGGTGTGACGTTGGTTCGCGATGCCGTCAACGGACAACGCAACCTGTCTTTCGCCCGGTACAAGGTTCTGAGCGCCACCCGGGCAATGCTCGGAGTGTCGCCGAACCACCACCTGGGTCAGATGGCGCGGCGGGCTCAGGCCGTTGGCCAGGACCTGCCGGTGGCCGTCGCCATTGGCGTCCACCCGGCGATCATGTTGGCGGCCTGCTTGTACCTCGGGTTCGGTGAAGACGAACTCGAATGCGCTGGCGCCTTGATGGGCGGCCCGGTCGAAACCGTGCCCGGAGTGAGCGTGGACGTGGCCGTTC
>JAITFE010000054.1 GCA_031281585.1 Bifidobacteriaceae bacterium
ACGAGCCGAGGTACCGCTCCGTCGTGGCCAGGCTCCCGTGCCCCAGCCAACGCTGGATGTCCGAAGTCGCCACCCCCGGCACGTCCAGCAAATGCACCGCGTAACAATGCCGCAGGCAACCTAAACGTCTAGATTTCCTGCGGCACACAATGGCGGCCCACTCGCTCAAAGCGATGACCGACTGCGGAACCGACACCTACATCGTGCTGCCCGCGCTGTCCACCTGCCTGGGTTACTCCTCAGTCAGCGCGACCGGCGACAGCGGCCCCCGATCCCCTCGGCGGTGTCATTCCAGTCACGTCGGTCGGCGGGCATCTGGTCGATGACCTCCCGGCCAGGTCAACGGCGGCACCGGCCAGGACCGAGGGCATCCGGATGCGTCTGAGCAGGGTACCTCGCAAGGCGGCGGAACGCTCACAGGCGACGGTTGACATTCAAGGGGTCAAGAACAGCGCGCACCGCAGCGTCCCATGCCCGCATGACCACTTCGTGCGCCTCTGCGGCGCTGACGCGGAGAACGCACTGGTGCGAGAGCGCGTCACGCCATTCGTTTTCGGTCGGTCCCTTGCGAGGCAGCACGCCTTGCTCGGGGTAGCCGCCGGTCGGCCCATAGCGTTTGAAAAGACGCGCGGCCTCCGCGTCAATGTGGCCAGCTTGGGCCAGGGCCCACAGGTCATACAAGTCGCGCGGTGCATTTCGAGTCGTTTCGAGCCACGCGGCAGTCTTCGCCCCGACAAACGCGCCAGCCGAGTAGGTGCGCAGGCGGGTCTTCGAAACGCCTTGGTGGCGCTACTCAATTTCGCAGTCCCGTGTGGGCCAATCTGCATAGCTACGCCCGTCCATCAATTGGATGCGCACACTTACGCGACCGATCCGGAAAGCGCATCCTTGAGTGTCCCTGACCGCAGCCGAAAGCCAAGGTTCGGCCCTTACCGAGCCGAACAGCGGCTCCATGTAGTCGCGAATGGCCTGGTCCAGGCGCGGCGCGACACTGGACCTCGCACCGACGCTGAGCAGGTCGACATCCTCCGACAAACGCAAACTACGCAGCACCGTGCGGCACAAAGCGGTGCCTCCGTAGAACACAAAGGAGTCGGCGAGACACGAGATCGCGGCCGACACGTGCGAGACGCCGAGGGACTCAGCACTGACGCCCGCAGCCGCGTTCGACGCCCTTAGCCCGAACAGTCCAGGACCCGCAATGAGCATGTGACGCCTCGTCGACACCCCCAAAGACTGAGGAGCGGCCAACACCTGCGGAGCCGAGCCTCCAACGTCCGGTGGGGATGCTCGGGGTCTAGCGACCCATCTGTGGTGTCGGGTGTGCTCCGGTGCGGTAATGTCCCTGGAGAATGCCTACCGAGGACTGCGAGGGCCCAGATGAGCAAGAATTCGGGGATTGAATTGGCGGCCGCCATAGACGGGCTGCGGCGCGAATTGGAGGCTGCGGCCGAGGCGGGCAAGGCACGCGACCTGCGGTTCGAGGTCCAGGCGGTTGAATTGGAGCTGCAGGTGGCAGCGACAACTGCTGGTTCGGGGAGCGCGGGTGTGAAGTGGTGGCTGATCGAGGCTGGCGTGGAGGGCTCGCATGAGGTGGCCTCGACCCAGACCGTCCGGCTCACCTTGACGCCTCGCGCTCAGGGCGCCGCCGGGAACGCTTCGTCTGATCTTGTTCTGCTGTCCGCCCAGGACGGGTAGGCCGTGGCTGAGCCAGTGCGCGCCGGCCTGCTCGAATACCAGGACGCTGCGGGCCAGAACCGGCGTGGTTCCTGCTACGTGCTGGGCCGTGGCTTGGTCTTGACGGCGCGGCATTGCGTGGCCCAGGCGAGCGGCCACCGGGTCCATTTGGGCGCGGGCCAGGTACCTGCCGCGGCCGAAGTGGTCTGGGAAAGTGGCCACGAGCAGGTCGATTTGGCGTTGCTGCGCGCGGAAGCGTTCGCTGATTGGAGTCTTGTTCCCCTGGCACGCATCCAGCCTGGCGTCAATCGGGTTGAGAATTGCCGGTGCGAGGGCTATCCAGCGTTCATGAGCGATCCGAAGGGATCGGAAGGCGGCCGGGAGGACCGTCTGGCGGTCTTGGATGGCCGGGCGCGCTTGGTCCATGTGGGGCGGAGCAGCGAAAACGTCGCCTCTCCCATGCGCGGTCAGTTCGTGGCCGATCCGGGCAGGTCGGACATGCACCGGGCCGAAGTCGATCCGGACAAGGTTTGGCGCGGCATTTCGGGCGCGGCGGTCGTGGCGCGATCCAGAGGGATCGAATACTGCCTCGGCGTGACCGCGTCCCGCCGTTCGCCGGAGGCGGGCGGTCAGTTCAACTTCACTGTTTTCGATGCCGTCGCCGAACTCGAGGGTTCCACCGCTGGCGAGTTCTGGGGTTTGGTGGGCGTCACCGGTCCGGATGGGTTGACGGTATTGCCGGACGATGCCGCGCAGCCGGGCCCGGCGGTGAAACGGGCCTCGCGCAACCCGGTTGTCCGGGTGCCGTCGTGGCCGGGCCGGGCCGACGGATTAGTCGAGCGCGCGCAGTTTCGTGAGGTTCGAGACGGCGTGTTGGGTGGCGAAGGACCGCACCGGTTCACGCTGACCGGATTCAGGGGCACCGGCAAGTCCCAGATCGCCGCCGCTGTGTGTCGAAGCTGCGCTGACGCCGACTGGCCAGTGGTTAGTTGGATCGACGCCCGGTCTGAGGCCGCGATCAACGAGGGGTTGTGGCGGGCGGCCGATGCGCTGGGGATCGCCTTTGAGGGCGACCAGCCCCGGCAAACCGTGTGCCGATTGATCGATCACTGGAACCAGCACCCGGACCGGCGCCGGCTGCTGGTGTTGGACGACCTGCGAGATATGGCCGACTTGACCGGCCTGGGGATCGCCCCTGGCGCTGCGACGCTGGTCATAACTTCGGCCCATCCGAACGTCAGGGACCGCGCTCCTATCGAGGTCGACGTGTTCGGGCTGGACGAGGCAGTCGACTGCCTTGAGGGACAGACTGGACTAGGTGACCGGGCGGGAGCCAGCGCCGTGGCTGAACGCCTGAGCCGCCATCCACTGAGTTTGTCGCAGGCGGCCTGGGTAATCCGCCACCGGCGGTTGGCCTATGAGGTGTATCTGAAGGAGTTGGATGGCCTCGCCAAGGGACTGCGCGTTCCGGACGATTTGTTCGAGGCGACACCGGACGCGGACGCTCCGTACTATTCGACGGCGTACGAGGCCATAGCCTTGAGCGTCAAGACTGCCCTGGCCTCGGCCAGGCGCCGCGATGTGGTTCAGGGGCTGCTTGACACCTTCTCCGTGCTCGATGGTTCTGATCTGGCCGTGGATTGGCTGACTCCTCTGGTTGCGGCCTTTGACCTCAACACAGCTCTGACCGTGCTGAGCGACGCGGCGCTGGTGCGGCGCTCCAACAACGAGAGGGTTGGCCGGATGCATGGCGTGGTGGCCATAGTGATCCAAGAGTTGAATCGTCAAGCCGGCCGGCTCACTCCAGTCGGAGGTGACAAATTGGTCCGGGGCGTCAGCGTCGAAGATGACGCGACGGCCGCGCCGGTCCAAGTGTTGGCCCAGGTCGACCCGACTGACAACACCACTTACCCGGATTACGGCCGGCAAAGAGAAACGGCCACCGACCTCGCGCGGCACCTGGCCGCCTTTTGGTCCAATGCGGGCCGAAGCGCCCGCGTCGCCGAGGTCATACCGGCGGCGTCACGGTGCGGCGCGGCACTCAGAGACTTGGGCGATCCCTACACCGGCGCAGCCGTCGCGGAATTGGCTTCGGCAGTCTGCCTTGGCGTCTTGGGCCCGCACCATCCCGACACGCTGAAATCCCAGAACGGGCTGGCTTTAGCCCACCGGGCAATGGGTCGACTAAAGGAAGCGATCAGGCTGCATGAAGTGGTTCTGGCTGATCGTGAGCGGTTGCTGGGCAGGGACCATCCTGACACGTTGAAGACCTGCGCAAACCTCGCCTTGGCCTACCGATCGGCGGGACGGGTGGAGGATGGAGTCAGGTTGTATGAGGCGGTTCTGGCTGATCGCGTGCGGGTGTTGGCCCCGGACGATCCCGACATACTAAACTCTCAGAACAGCCTCGCCTTGGCCTACCGATCGGCGGGCCGGTTGGACGAGGCGATCACCTTGCACGAGGCGAATTTGGCCGCTCGCGAGCGGGTGTTGGGCCCGGACCATCGTGACACGTTGAAGTCCCGGAGCAACTTGGCTGGTGCCCTCATGGAAGCCGGGCGGTTGGACAAGGCGATCAGCTTGCACGAGGCGAATCTGGCGGATCGTGGGCGGGTGCTGGGCCCGGACCATCCTGACACGCTGAGGTCCCTGAACAACCTCGCCTTCGCCTACCGATTAGCGGGCCGGTTGGACGAGGCGATCACCTTGCACGAGGCGAATCTGGCGGATCGTGAGCGGGTGCTGGGCCCGGACCATCCTGAGACGTTGACGTCCCGAAATAACCTCGGTGAGTCTTACAGACTGGCGGGCCGGTTGGAGAAAGCAGTTGGTTTGTGCGAAAGCAACCTGGCCGATTCCGAGCGGGTGTTAGGGTCAATCCATCCGCACACGTTGAGGTCCCGGAACAACCTTGCCTTCGCCTACCGATCAGCGGGCCGGTTGGATGAGGCCATCAGCCTGTTTGAGACGAATTTGGCTGATCGCGACCGGGTGCTGGGCCCGGACCACCCCGACACGCTGAGATCTCGGAACAACCTCGCCGTGGCCTACCGATCAGCGGGCCGGTTGGATGAGGCCACCAGCCTGTTTGAGACGAATTTGGCTGATCGCGACCGGGTGCTGGGCCCGGACCACCCCGACACGCTGAGAACCCGCAACAACCTCGCCTTCACCTACCGGTTGGCGGGCTGGCTGGGTGACGCGGTCCGGCAGCATGAGGCGGTTCTGGCTGATCGTGAGCGGGTCTTGGGCCCGGAGCACCCCGACACCTCAAGGTCGCGGGCGAACCTCGCGCAGGCACTGGTCGAATGGGAACGCCCCGACGAGGCGCGCAGCGTTCTTGAACCCGCTTTGTCTGCGGTCGCCACGCTCGATCCTCGTCATGATGTGCGCCGGTCGGTCGAAGAATTGGCTGTCAGCCTGGGGTTGGATGTCGATAGGGCGACCTGATTCCGGTGTCGGAGTTCGTCTGCCCCAGCACGCGGTTCCAAGTCGTGCTCGGTGGGCGTTGTGTTGACCAGCCTGAATCGGAGGCTCACGGGTAATAGGGCTGGGGCTGGCCGATGCGGTCCTTGAGTACTACGGGGATGTCACCCTCAAGGCTGATGGTGATTTCGTGTGGTTCAGTCGAGAGGCCCTTGCTCCTCGTCGTCTGAGGGGTGGCGCGCGGTGTGAGTGGAGCCCGGCTGGTCTACGGCGACCTACGCATGGTACGACTCCCTGCCGGCAGTGACGGCGGCGTAGAAGCAATCACGGGTCGTTGTGGGCGTGAGACCCGTGGTTCGCATCCACCGTAAAGTCCTGGTCGCGGCAGGCGGTGACTGAATGGCCCCGGTTTGGCCGCGGCACTCCCCAAGCGACCGGTAGTCTACAAGGACAAGCAGCGGGCGCTAGTACGTCTGCAGCCCCTCGGCACCACAAAGTCGTGGTCGATCTGGGCGGGTGCCACCCCGAACTTAGCTGCCCATTGTTCCCGCTCACGATGCGCTAAAGCGCCGGTCGCTTCGACGGCGCGGCCGACCCTTGCTGCGCGTTCTATGCGGCCATCCTCAAACACCGCCGACTCCTCCCCTCTCCCGCAGCCAGATGCGCATCCTTGCGGCCGCCGCCTTGGGCAACGCCGTGGTAACAGTTTGCAGCCGCTCAGGGTCGACACGGGGAAGCAGGGCCACGGCCGCCGCGCGAGCTTCAGCGGACATGCCGCCCAGGTCCGGGCGCAGGGCCAAATCGACCATCGTCTGCTCGACCGTGGCCACCCTCATCACGCCCAGCCCGCCTTCCACGAGAACCGCACGGATCTTGGCTGCGTCTCGCACGGTGAACACGATCCTCCCCCCGGTGGCCAGGGTCACAGGTCGGTGTTGCTCAGGTACTGCGATCACACTTGCCCCAATCGCGCGGGGTATAGCCCCCCAGTGACGCGCCGCGCCAATTCCTGCCAGCACGGGGACTCGATCACCATAGGCTGCGGTCGCATAGGCCATCGCCGCCTCCTCGAGCGTGGGTTTCCAGGCCGTATGGAGGCCAACGGTGTCCGGCTTCGCCACGTACGTGCCATGGGCGATCCGGACCACCAATCCCCGTGCGTGAAGACGCACCAATTCCTTCTCCGGGTTCACATAGATTCCCCGCAGCATTACTGGCCTTACCGTTCGCATGGGCGCACGGGCGATGGCGAGCGGCAATCGCCCCGCCCGCATTGTTGCATTCATATGCACAACACTACCTATAAGGGAGTGTTGTGCATATCCCCGTCGCGGTGTTGGTTCGAGGGAGCTTCGGTCGGTGTCGAAGTGATGGTCCATGTGGTCTGGTCTGTTAGACTATGCTGATGACTCTGACTGTGAACGTCGCCGACGCCAAGGCCCGGCTCTCCGCCTTGTTGGCGGCGGCCGAGGACGGCGCCGAGGTTTACATCGCGCGAGCCGGAACGCCGGTTGTTCGCCTGGTGCCTGTCGAGCATCGCCGCCCACGGGTCTTCGACAGTTGGCCGGGGCAGTTTGACGCCGCCGCGCGGGAGGCCTCGCTGGCCCCACTTGACGAGGGGGATCTCGCGGACTGGGGGCTTTCGTGAAAGCCGTGCTGGACACCCATGTGGTCCTGTGGTCCCAGCGCGACTCGCAGTTGCTGTCCCGCACGGCCCAAACGATTCTGGCCGACCTGGACACCGAATTGCTGCTCTCGTCGGTGGTGCCCTGGGAGTTGAGCGTCAAGGAGCGGACCGGCAAGTTGCCCCAGGCGCGCCCGCTGCTCGCCGACTTCGCCCAGGTCAGATCAAACTTGGGCAGCGTGGCGCTGCCCATCGCCGACGAGCACGCGCTGCTGGCTGGCTCGCTGGACTGGCCTCACAAGGATCCGTTCGACCGCATGCTGGCCGCGCAGGCCATCCTGGCCGGGGCGGCGCTCGTCAGCGCCGACCCGACCTTCGACACGCTGACCGGCCTCGCCCGGATTTGGTGACACCGATAACGCGCCGCTTGCCGGTTCCCGGAGGCCTTCACGGAAAGTGCCGTGAGGCCTGCGGGGGAACCGGCTCGTTCACGGGCGGGCCGCCTGCGAGGAGTTGGCGGGGACCCGTTGGCGGCGGGCGAGCAGATGGGCCAGCACGCCCTGGCGGGGCGAGAACAGCCAGGCGGCCAAGAACACGGCGGTGAGGACAAGCACAATGGTTCCGCCGGTCGGGAAGTCCCACGACCAGGAGACGTAGAGGCCCACCAGGGCGGACAGGGCACCAATCGACGGGGCCAGCAGCATCATGACCCCCAAGCGGTCGGTCAGCAGGCGGGCGGTGGCGGCCGGGGTGACCAGCAGCGCCAGCACCAGGATGTTCCCGATGGTCTGCACGCTGATCACCACCGCCAGGGTGACCAGCACATACAGCGCCAAGTCGAGCCAGAACACGCGCAAGCCGAGCGCGCGGGCGGACTCGCGGTCCAGCGACACCGTCACGAACTCCTTGTGCAGCAAGAACACGGCGAGCAGCACAATCAGGCCGGTGCCGCCCACCACGTACAGGTCGGAGGTGGGAATGCCGGTGATGGACCCGAACAAGAACTGTTGAAGGCTTCCCGCGTAACCCGGCGCCTGGGAGATCACCACCACGCCCAGCGCGAAAGCGGCCACGAACAGGATCCCGATGACGGAGTCCTCTTTCAGCCGCCGGTTTTGCGAGAACACCGCCACCAGGATCGCGGTCGCGACACCCGCGACCGAGCCCCCAATCACCAGGTTCCCGCCGGCCACGAACGCGACGGCGAGCCCTGGGAAGACGGCGTGGGCGACGGCATCGCCGATAAAGGCCATTCCGCGCAACACCACGTAGGAGCCGACAACGCCGCACACGACCGAGGACATCACAGCCACCGCGAGCGCCTTCGGCAGGAACGCCAAGTCCGGGTTGAGCAAATCAGCCAGGAAATCTATTGGGCTCACGACGCGGCCGCCTGAAGCATCCGCAACAGCGCCGAATCCGGCCCCACGCCGAACGTGGACGCCCACGCGTCAGGCCGGGCCACCAGCGGGCCGGGGGCACCCGCGGCGACCACGGTCTGGTTGAGCAGCGCGATCCGGTCCGCGCCGTCGATGGCGCCCAACAGGTCATGCGTGGTGGTGAGCACGGCCCGACCCTCATGGGCGATGTCCGCGAACAGCGCCCCGAGCAACTCCTGGGTGGGCATGTCCAGGCCCGCCAGCGGCTCGTCGAGCAACAAAACCGCAGGCCGTAGGGCCAGCGCGCGGGCAACCAGGACCCGCTGCCGTTGCCCGCCGGAGAGTTGCCCCACCGGGCGGTCCGCCAGGTCGGCCAGGCGGACCCGGTCCAACGCGTCCGCCACCGCCTCCCATTCGGCCGCGCCGGGCCGCCGAAACAGGCCAAGCTTTCCGGCCAGGCCGGTGGCGACCACGTCCGCCACGCTGATGGGGAATTCCCAGGCGAACTCGTGCCGCTGCGGGACGTACCCCACCGCCGCCCGCCCCGGCTTGGCGGGACGCCCCTCCACCAGCACGCGGCCCTGGGCGGAGCGCTGCAAACCGAGGATCGCGCGCAACAGGGTGGTCTTCCCGGCCCCGTTTGGGCCGATCAACGCCACGATTTCGCCCCGGTCCACGGCCAGGTCCACATCCCGCAGCACCCGCCGGCCGCCCAAGTCGACGGCCAGGCCCCGCACCACCAGGGCCCGGTCGGGCCGCGAATCGGTCACGGCCGCACGCCCGCGCCCGGCGCGGCGCCGTCCGGACCGCCGCCGACGCCGTCCGCCCCAGCGGCCGCGCGGGCGGCCAGGACGCGTTGTTTGGCCCGTCTGCCCCGGATGATGGCCGCGCCGAAGACCGCCACAAGGACCACCGCCACCAGCGCGATCGCGCCTATCAAGATGGGCACAAGCGGATCGCCGCCAGCCGCCGGCGCGGCCGCCGCAGTCGCAGTCGCGGCGGGGCCGGTCTGCTCCGCCCCGGCGGCGCCCGCCTGGGCGGAAGCCGCCGCCGCGCCGCCCCATTCGGCGGCCAGGGCGTCAGCGGGCGCGGTGTCGCTGCCCACGGCGAAGCGGACGAGTTGCGTGTCGGCGACGGAGGTGCCGTCAATCAGGTCGGCGGAGGCCTCAAGTTCCACCAGGTAGACGCCGGGCTCGGTAAACGCCCAGTTGGCATGCGTGTGGGTGTTCACGTCAACCCACAGCGGCTGCGGCTCGGCCACGCGCGAATCCCACAGGAGTTGCGGCTCGCCGAAGCTGCCCGATTGGAGGAACACGGTCATGACGCCGGGCCCCTGGACGCCAAGCAGGGTCAGGGTGACGCCGCGGTCGAGTTGTTCCATGACCTCGGGGTCCTGGGTGTTCCAGCCGACCCACACAACGTCCGGATTCTGCGTCTGGGGGGACACCCACACGCCCTGCCCCGGCTCGGCGCCCAGGAAAGAGTAGGCCGGGTCTTCGGGGGCGGGAAGCTGGCTTTCGTCGAACAGGTGGAAAACAGTCTCCGCCGGGTAACGCCACACGCTGGTGGCGTTGGCGTCGGCTTTGGCGACGTCATCGTGAATGAGGAACTTCCACTTCCCGTCAACGAACCGGGGGCCCATGTCAACGTGCCCGGCGGTGAGCACGCGTTCGCCGTGCACCACGGCCGCGCCCGCGGACAGGGTTTGATCCAGGTTCGGATCTTCCTCGCCTTCCGCGAACGCCGGAGCGAGCCCCGGCCCCGACCCAAGCCCCAGCCCCGGCCAAGCGAGAAACGTCAGCGCCAATGCGCCCGCCAACCCCGCCACCAGCAACGTCTTCTTCATGCGCTCCATCAATTCCATTAGTCCCGTCCGTAAATCAGCCGGCCGCCAGGCACTCCCGCAACGAGTCGGCGTTGAACCGCATCATCTGGGTGTAGCTGGTGACCGTGTTGGAAAATGTGTCGCCGTAGATGGGGCAGACGGCAACGTCCTGCTCGGCGGCGACTTCGACAAGGGTGGACGACCGGGCGGCCAAGTTGGGCTCCAGGAACACCGCGGGCACGCCCAGGGACCGGATCGTTTCGGTCAGCTTGCGCCGGTCCGCCAGCGACGGCTCGGCCGCCGGGTTCGGGGTCACGAATCCGGCCACCACCAGGCCGTACGCGTTGGCCAGGTACCCGAACGCGTCATGGGTGGTGACCAGGTAGCGGTCCTCCGGCGGGATCTCGGCGATGACGTCCCGCACGTAGCCGTCCGTGGCCTCCAATTCCGCCAAGTAGGCGTTGGCGTTGGCGGCGTAGTCGCGGGCGTGCGCTGGGTCCACCCCGATCAGCGTGTCGCGGATCAACTGCGCGTACGCCATCGCGTTGCGCGCGTCCTGCCACAGGTGCGGGTCGATCTCCCCGTGCACATGTTTGCCAAGCACCGCCTGAGCCAACTGGTACACCTGGTCGCCCGCGTGTCCCAGGAAGGAGTACTGCGAGCCGGGAGGGATTTCCTCCAGCGCCTTCGCTGGCACTTCGATCACCACTTGGTCCGGCGAGTAGGCCGATTGCGTGTGCTCGCCGCCCCCGTCCGGGTCGTAGCGGACCTCGAGCGCCTCCGAATCCAGGTTCGCCGTCAAGTCCGCATGGCCCTTGCCGAGGATCACCGGGTCGGCGATCCCGGCCTGGCGGGCGGCCTCCGCGGGGTTCACCCCCACCGCGAACGTGTACACGGCCTGCCCCAGGGCGATCGGCTTGGAAGTGCCGTCCACCTGGAGCTTCGCCCGCAGGGTGATGGCGTAGACCCCGGCTTTGGTGAACGCCCACGTCAAGTGCGTGTGCGCGTCCGCCGGCAACGACATGGTGTCCGCCTTATACCCGTTCGCGGCGTCGAATCCGTCCGAGGAGTCGAAGTACACGTCCGTGTCCCCGAAGCTCCCGGTCAGGTACGCGAAAACGTCGCCCGGACCGGTCGCGTCCACGGCGGACAGCAGTACCTCGGAGGTGCGGGTCGCACCGAAGCGCCCCCCGTCCCCCTGCGCCCGCAGTCCCAGCCAGATGGTGTCCAGGGTGACGTCCTCCACCAGCGGGATGATCTCGGCCGCGTACTTGACGGACTCCTCCGCCAGGGACACCGACACGGCGTCCTCCGCCAGGTTCGCGTCAAGGGTTTTGATGACCGACTGCTCTTCCAACATTGCGTAGTTGGAGAACGCCACGTCCGCGTAAACCACGTTCCGCGCGTCCCGCAGCGTGGGCTCATAGGTGTGCGGGTCGCCGCCCGCCGGCACCAGCGAAACCACCTGCACCAGGTCGCCGCCCACGTGCCGCACCAGGTCGCCCAAGATCCCGGTGGTGGTGACCACCCGCACTTGGTCCGTTTCCGCGTCTAACATCGGCTTCGCGGTGCAGCCGGTCAACAACAGCACGCCGCCGATGCCGACCGCCACCCCCGCCCGAAACCCCCTCATCCGGGTCCCCCGGTCGCCCGCCGCGACGCCGGGCGCCGCCCGCGCCGGCTCTCCGGCGGGATTGTCCGTCGCAGGACCCACTTCACCCGCGCCTCCGGCTCCTGCCGCGCCGCCACAGCAAGCCGCCCCCAACGGCACCCACCGCCAGCAGGCCGCCCAGGATGGACAGCAGCAGCGGCACTCGGTCATCCCCGTTCGCGGCGGGCGCGGCGGCCGTGTCGGCCGGGTCTTCCCGCACGTCGGAGCCCTGGCCGGACCGCGTCTCGCGGGACTCTTCGACTGCGGCCTGGTCGGCTGGCTCCTCGGGCGCCTCGACGGCATCGGACAACAAGGCCGCGTTGGAGATGGCGCCGCACCCCGAACCGTTGCCGGCCGCGGAGGCCGGGTCGACGTCGCCGACTGCGATTGTCAACGTCTCCGTGTCGGACGAGGTCTGGCCGTTCGCCAGCGTGACGGTCTGCGTCATGTTCAGGCGGTAGATGCCCTGGGCGGAAAAGGCCCAATTGGCGTGCGCGTGGACGCCGAGCGGGATGTCGTAGCCGCCGCCCGAGCCCGCGAACACTGTCTGCTGCACCCCGCCGAACGCCCCCGAGAGGTAGACCTTGACCGAACCGGGCCCGCTGACGCTGTTCAGCGTCCACGTCACCGACCCGCGCGCGTTGCCGGCGTTCAACGCCTCCGTGGACCAGCCCAGCCAAACCAGGTCCGGGTTCTGCGTCTGCGGCACCTGCCAGACCCGCGCCCCGGCGGCCCCGACCGATTCGTATCCGGGCGGAAGGGTCACCAAACTGGACGGCTTCAGCCACAGGATCACGCCGGAGGGCTGCCGGTAGACCTTCGACCCGGAGGTGTCGTCGCCGATCAGCGACTCAAGCTTGCCGGACACAATCCTGGAGGCGTAGTCGATGTGCCCGGCGGACAGGATGGTGGCCCCGCCCACGCAACCGGACGCCTTGACGGTCTTCGAGGCCGGGACGCTTCCCCCGCCGGCGCCGCCCGTGTCCGGCGGCGGCGGGCTCCCGGGCTGCGCGTCCTGGCCGGTCTGCCGGCCGCAGTTGGCCGGGTCGACCTGCATCACGTCCGCCGTGCCCACGGCCACCGCCAGGGTGAACGCGTCCGAACTGGTCGCCCCGGAGGCCAATTGAGCGGTCCGCCACATCGACAGGCAGTAGTTCCCCGGCGCGGAAAACGCCCACGAGCCGTGCGCGTGCGTGTTCTTCGGAATGGTGAACCGGTCCGCCGCCGTGACGCCGTCGCGCGTGTTGAACAGCACGTCAGGCTGCCCGAACGAGTCCGTCACGTACAGCGCGAACTCGCCCGGCCCCGTGACGCCCGCGAGGCTCCAGGCCACGCCGCCCGTGGTCGCGCTCACCGCGATCGCCTCCGTGGACCAGCCCGGCCAGAGCAACCCCGGCTGCTGCACCTGCGTCACCTGGTACACCGAGGACCCGGCCGCGCCGAGGAAGCTGTACGCGCTGAAGGGCGGAACCACCGTCCTCGAATCCGGCCGCAGTTGCAGCACGGTCTTGGCCGGGTCGCGCCACACCGGGTCGCTTGACCGGGTGGTGTCCTTCACCTTGGTGACGAGCGCCCCGCCTTGGATGAGCGACGCGATGTCGACATGCCCGTCGTTGAGCACCGTGGCGCCCGCAGCGTTGACCGTCCCGTTCGGCACGTCCCACACCGCCCCGGGCTGCTGGGGGCCGCCGCCTCCTTGGCCGCCGTTGTTACCCCCTTCTCCGCCGATGCCGTCTTCACCGCCGCCATCGCCGCCGTTCGGGTCGTCGCCGATCCCGTCTTCACCGCCATTGCCGCCGTCCGGGCCGCCGGGCTGGGAACCTGGATCGTCGCCGGTCTCGTCCGGCTCTTGGAAGCACCGGGACGGGTCGAGGCCCATCACGTCAGCCTGGCCAACGGCCACCGCCAAAACGAAATCGTTGGAAACCGAGGCGCCGCCGGCCAACGTGGCCGCGCGGGTGAACCGCAGACAGTAGCCGCCAGGCGCGGAGAATGCCCACGAGCCGTGCGCGTGCGTGTTCTTCGGGATGGTGAACAGGTCCGCGCCGTTGATCCCGTCGCGCGTGTTGAAGAGCACGTTCGGCTGCCCGAACGCGCCCGTCTCATACAGGGCGAACTCGCCCGGCCCCGCGACCTGCGTCAACGCCCAGTCGACCCCGCCCTGGGTGGCCGTCAACGGGATAGATTCCGTGGACCAGCCCGGCCAGAGCAACCCGGCCTGCTGGGTTTGCGAAACCTGGTAGATGTCGGCCCCGGCCGTCCCGAGGAACGACCACTGCGCGCCCTCCGGCACCGCGATCCGCGAACCCGGCCCCAGTTGCAGCACGGTCTTGCCCGTGTCCCGCCACACCGGGTCTCCAGAGCCTGTGGTGTCTTTGACCTTTGTGACCAGGGAGCCGCCCTCCAGCAGCGAGGCTATGTCCACATGCCCGTTGTTCAGCACAACCGCCCCGGCCTGGTTGACCGTGCCGTTCGGCACATCCCAGACCGCGTCCGGCGGACCGTCGCCCTCGCCCGGCCCGCCTTGGCCGCCCGAGCCTTCCTCGTTCCCCGGCCCGGGCTGACCGCCCGGCCCGTCCTCGTCACCGCCGGAACCGCCGCCGTCGCCCGGCTCGCTGCCGCCGCCACCGCCGCCGGGGCCGCTGCTGTCGCCTGGTTGGTCGGCATCGTCGGTGGTTTGGAAGCACTGCGCCGGGTCGATCTTCTTCACGTCGACCTGGCCGACTGCGACCGCGAGCGTGAACTCGTGGGAGGCCGCCGCGCCGGACGCGAGCACAGTGGACCGCTCGAAGCCCAGGCAGTATGCGCCCTCGGCGCTGAATGCCCAAGTCCCGTGGGCGTGGACGGCCTTCGGGATTGCAAAACTGTCTGCGGCGGTGATTCCGTCGCGGGTGTTGAAGCGCACAATGGAGGCCCCGAGGTGGGCCGGATCCAGGGTGTAAAGGGCGAACTCGCCGGGGCCGGACGCCTTCTTCAAGGTCCATTCGACCCCGGTCTGCGTCGCCTCTGGGGGGATCGCCTCCGTGGACCACCCCGGCCACAGCAGCCCGTCTTGCTGGGTTTCCTCGACCTGCCACAGCGGGTCTCCAGGGCTGCCGAGGAAGGAGAACCCCGCCAGTTCCGGCACCGCGGTCTGGGAATCAGGCAGGAGTTGGAACACAACATCCTCCGGCGCGTGCCAGGAGGCGCCGTCTTTGGTGGCGTGCGCCGCCCCTTCCACGGTGGTGTCTTTGATCTGCGTGTTCAAACGCCCGCTTTCCAGCAGCGAGGCCACGTCAACGTGACCCAGGTTCAGGATTGTCGCGCCCGAATCGGTCTGAGCCCAGTTGTCCACCTGCCAGGCCGGGGTCTGGGGCTGGCCCGGTTCTTGGCCTTCCCCGGGGCCAGTCTCGCTTGACGGGCGGGTCCATGAGTCTGGGTCTTGGACGCACGTTGCGTCAAGTGCGCCATGATCCGCCCCAGACCAAGTGGCCCCTTGGTAGCTGTAGCCGGTCGAGTAATTGCCGCTGTAATCCGAAGGGTCCAGCGGCCCATCGACCACCAGCGTCAAGACCCGGTCCTCCACAATGGGGCGCTCCCCATTGACAAATGTCCACGTGGCAGACACGCAGTACTTGCCGGGCGCCGTCACGCGGAAACTGGGGCCAAGGGTGGACGAGCCAGCGGCGAAGGTCAGGCTGCTAGTTGCCGGAGTTGAACTGTTGAGAGGGGGCCACGTGGTGGGGCTTCCGGTTTCGATCACCAGATCACCCGGACCGTTCACCCGTGTCACATCAAGACGAATGAGTCCCTCGCTAGCGGGCAGGGAAGCCGCATGCATATCCAAATCGAACACCTTCGACAATTCCCCACTTGTCATTCGCCCCACCAGATAGGGCAGTTCGCCCAGTTGCCGATGGAGGATGACGTCCTCGAAGACGTATCTGGTTGGCAGCGCGTCATGCCGTGCGGTGTGGCGGTCCAAGAACACGTCCACGGCCGATGGACCAGATGGTCCAAGCGAGATATCGACTTTCCCCGAATCGATCACAACCGGAGCCGCGGCCTCGGCCACCGGAAGCGAATGGGCTGGCGGCTCAGGAAGCGGCAGCGTTCTCCCGCAGGGAGTGACCGTCCTGGGGTCGACTTCGGAGCCGACCGCCATTGTCAACCAGCCGCGGCTTTCTTCCACGCCGCCGGGCAACTCCGCGACCACGGCCGCCGCGAGGCAATACACGCCCGGCGCCGTGAACGACCAGTTGGTGTGGCCGTGTTGACCAACGAATGTGTTGTAGAACAGCCCCGGAACGCCGCCTTCCTTGGTGCTGAAGGTGATGACCGGCGAACCTGTAGAACCACCGCTCCATCTGACGAAGTCACCCGGCGCGGCGGAGCCGTTGGCGCCGGTCACCGCGTCAATCCGGAAACCGAAAATCGTCGCGTTCCTGGGCAATGACGCAAATGATTCGTCCTGGGTCGAAGCGCCGATCCACGGTGCGGCGGCGTTGTTGACCTGGGGACTGTTCCAGATGGTTGCGCCCGGTTCCCCCAAGAAGGAGTAATCGGCCCCTGGGCTGTTGACCGCCGGAAGCGTCATCTTGATGTCGTCCGGGTGGTGGACAACCAAGTCGTCCAAGGCGACAGTGCCAACGCGGTCAATGTGAGCCTTGAGGGTGAGCCCTTCCTGGCGCTCGGGGTCCTCAAGAACGGGATAGAGCACGTCAGCGTGCCCTTTGCGCAGAATTGTGATTCCCGGCGGGTCGAGGTCCGGTTCAGGCTCCGGCTCGGGTTCGGGTTCGGGTTCCGGGTCAGTGTCGGGCGCCGTGGCGCCGGTGCCGCAGGCGGCGTTGGCCGGGACTTCGTCGCCGACCGCGAATTTGAGTGTCCGGCTGGTTGTGGTTGGTTCGGTGGCTTGTTCCAGGTAGAAGCTGAAGTTGTAGGTCACGCAGTACATGCCGGGTGCGGTGAAGCGGTGCACCAGGTCGATCATCCGCTGCATCGCGGTCGCGTTGGCCGGTATTGTCCAGGGGGCTGGGGTTCCTTGTGGTTCGCCAGTCGCCGTTTTGCCTGTCCCGGTTTTGAATTGATTGGCGTCACTGCGGGGTGAACTGGTCAGTGAGCTTCCGCTGGTGCCCATCCGGTACATGGCGTATGAGCCCCCCTCTGGGCTGATGGTGCCGTCGAGTGAGATGGTTAGCGTTCGGTCTGGTGCGTGGCCTATTCCTCTGACGATGTTTGGGTCGATCACGAACTGTAGTGACAGCGCGGTTTCTGAGTTGGCGAACCGAGCGCTGGTCCAGGCCTGGCTGCCGACGGCCCCCAGCCACGCGAAGGCCTCTCCGTCCGGGAGCGTTGAGCGTCGTGAGTCGTTTATGCGGTACACCAGGTTGTCTGTGTTGTGTTCGATCAGCTCGGTCGTGGCACCGACCTCGCCGGGTACCACGCGGAGATACTGTGCGCCCTCTCCGACCTCCACCACCGGCTCCGGCTCTGAGCCGCCCTCCTCCGCGTGCGCTGGCGCCGCGCCCATGGACAGGGATCCGGCCAGGACAAGAACAGCTGTCAGGATGGCGGCGGAAGCGTGGCGCGGGGAGGACACAGTAGGAGCCTCTTTCGTTGTCAGGTGGTTTTCGGAAACCGGAGTAGAGCCACGTGACGGACCTGGGAACTCGTGGTACCGCGAGCCGCCGGCAATCCGGCCGCGAGGCCTCTATTAGGAACGATTATGGTTCTTACACGAAATCATGCTCACCCCGCTCCAACCTGTCAAGTCCGCACCGGCGTCCGGTGGGCGGATGTCGCCAACCGGTCCGGCCGGTGCCTGCGGTTCGAGTCGGCCGGCCGGATGGACTTCTCGGCGTTGCACTGGACCCCGTTTGAGGTCGAGAACCCCGCCCACCACGTGGAGCTCCCACCATCCACCGCACCGTGCTGCGGCCCGCCGGGGCCGCCGTCCAGCCACGCTTGGGGCGAGGTCAGACACGTGCCTTGCGCTCCCACGCCGCGCCGTGGAACCGGATTGCGAACGCCACCGAGCGGACCCCCCATTCGGCGACCTGGACCGCCCACACTCCGACCACCCCGTAGCCGAGCGCCACTCCCACAATCCAGATCGCCGCCACTCGCAGCACCATCGTCACGCTTGCGACCGTCGTGGTGAAGACAGCGTCGCCAGCCGCCCTCAAGCCCGACGGCAGCAGGTACGAGCCCGCCCACCAGAACAGCAAGCGCGCCGCAGACGCGAGCAAGAAGATCGCCAGCACATCGCGGCGAATCGCATCTGGTGTGTTGTAGAGCCCCTCTAGCCAGCCGAACACCGCCAGCATTGCGGCCGCCGCGGCGACTGAGACCCCAGTCGAAGCCACAAGAAAAGACCGTATGAGCCTGCGGGCGTCATCCAGGCGACCCGCTCCGACGGCCTGCCCCACGATCGGCACCAACGCCAAGCACATGGCCTGCGGAACGATCTCGCTGAGGCTGATCAACGACTGCGCCACCGCGTTAGCCGTGATCGCGGGGGTGCCCATGCCCACCACGAACGTCTGCGTGACCAGCTTGCCGCCGCTGAAGAACAACGCCTCCGCGGCGAACGGGATCCCCAGCAGGATCACCCGGCGGGCGGCGGCCCAGCCTGGCCGCCAAAGGACGCGGAGCCTCGAACCAGCGCCGGCCAGCAACGGGGACTTGACCAGCAGAAGCACGGCCAAGACCGCCGACAGGTAACGCGCGGCGACGATGGCGACCGCGAGGCCCGCCACGCCAAGCCCCAGGCACCGCACCAAGACCAGCGCGGCAAGAAGGTAGCCGCCGTTCATCGCCACTGTCAGCCACAAGGCCGGCACGGTGCGCGCCGCGCCGCGCAGCGCCGCGGACACCGCCTCGACCAGCGCCTGCGCGGGATAGGCTGCCGCGAGACCCACCAGGTACACGCGGGCGAACCCGACGGCATCGTCGCCCGCCGGGCCGAGCAAGGCCTGCGCGACCGGGCCGCTCGACGCGGCCAGCGCCGCCCCGACCGCCAACGCGGGCAAGACCGAGACCGCGAGCGTCGCGCCGCATGCCTGCGCCACGCCGGTGGCGCCGTCGCGGGTCCCGCGCCCCAGGTCCTGGGCGACAATGATCGAGCCTGCGGTCGCGAGCGCCAGGAACACGCCCACCAGGAAGACGTTGAGGTACTCCACCGTGCTGACCGCGCTGATCGCCGCCGGGCCCGCGTCCGCAACAAGCATCGGGCTCAGTGCCGAAAAGCCGATGATGAACGCCTGGCTGACGACCACTGGGACCAACAAGGCGCCCACGGTCCGGGCGCTCATCTGCGATGTCGCAAACAAGCGGTGAGCGACCCGTGCGGCGGACGGACTGCGGTGCCGCGGCGCCGGCGTGGCGCTCACGGGCGACCGCGCCGGGCGGCGGCGCCATCCGACGTGGCACCGCGGCCCAGCGGCAGCGGTCGGGTGCCCCTCGCGGCGCGGTCCAGCGGCAGGCTGCCGCTCGAACCCGCTGTGCCCCCTGTCACGCTCTGGCCGAGCGCCGCCGCAACGGCGCGGTCTCGCCGGAGCGTGTGAATTGACAGACCTGCGCCCCAGCGCCACATCGGGAATCCCTTCGCGATCATTAACGGTCAAGAAAACTCGCGGGATCATTGTAGAGCGTCACTACGGCGCTAAGAATGCTCGTAAATGGACGTACATGATCGTTTCGAGACGGGTTACCGGGTCCTCCACGGCACCAGCGGGGAACACCCGCCGTCGTTCGTTCCACTCGGGCACTTGCGCGATTCGGTCCGCGTCGCCGATCAGCACCGCCGGGTCGCCGGGGCGGCGCGACTCGACTGCGGGCGTGGCGTCCAGCCCGCCGACCTCCCCGATCGTCTCCACCACCTCCAGCACCGATCTGCCCGCCCCGGTGCCGGTGTTGAACCCGTCGAACGGCCGCTCGCAGCGGTCCGGGCAGTCCAGGGCAGTCATGCGCGCGGTGGCGATGTCCCCATGCGGACGCAGTCCCGCACGCGGGTGCCGTCCGGCGTGGGGTGACCGTCGCCGAACATGGCGCGCCGGCGGCCCTCGTGAAGCTTCGGCAGGACCATCTGGGTCAGGTGTGTTGGCACCCTGGCGTTGGGCGGGGAGTGACCGCAGCTGGTCGTGATGGGACCCCCGCGATTGCGGCCTACCCTTGGACGCTGCCAACGCCTCCCGCGAATTGGTTGCCGTCAGGCAGGCATCAGGTAGGCGCGCAGCGCGAGCGATGTAGGAACGGGATTGGCAGGCATCCGCCGCGCGGGCACGCATCGTGTGAACAACGATCTCGGTCACCTCGGCGTTCACCAAGACAACCGTTTCGAGCAGTCGCGCCTGGGCAGCCAAAGCCTAACCGCAACTCGGCTCTTGGGCCCGTCGCACCACCCCTGCGGTCAGACTGGTCGCAGTGTGCCCCGCGCCCCACAAGGCCGGAGTGTCCCGCCTGTTCCCGACCTGGCAGACTGGTCGCCGTGCGCCTCTACCGCCTGATTTACGACCCGACCTCACGGCTGCGGGAGGCCGATCTGTTGCCCGTCGACGAGCCGTTCAAGCCCTACCCGCCAGTTCACCGGGTACGTTTCAACGCGGGACTGCGACTGGCCGTGTTCATTGGCGCCGCGATGGCGGTGTTGGTTGTCGCGGGGCTGGGCGTCGGCGTGTTCTTTGTGGCCGCGTCATTCGGAAGCGACTCGGCGGGGTCCAGCGAAGACGCCCTTCGGGGTCTGGTCTCCAATCCAATCTTGGCGGTGAGCCTGGAGTTGGCGGCCGCCATAGTCGGCTATATGGTCTTGGCGTCCGCTCAGGAAGGACGGCGGTGGCCGGTGGAGTTGGCCTGGCGCCGGGCGGGCGGCCTGCTCAAAGGCATGGCGCTCGGGTTCGTGGCGATTTCCGTGACGGTGGGGTTGCTCGCATTGCTCGGCGCCTATCGAATTGTCGGCTTCAACGGGGCCTACTCTCCGTGGCTGGACCTGCTGACCCTGGGGGTTGGCGCCGCCGTGGCCGAGGAACTCCTTTTCCGGGGGGTTGTGTTTCGCCTGCTGGAGGACACATTTGGCACAATCCTCGCGCTGGCGGCCAGTTCAGTTGTCTTTGGCGCCGTGCATCTGACCAACCCGGACGGTTCGCTGCTGGGCGCGGCGGGCATCGCCATAGAGGCGGTCTGCCTGCCCGCCGTCTACATAGCCACCCGGTCTCTGTGGTGGAGCATTGGCCTCCATTTCGCCTGGAACGTGACCGAAGGACCCATATGGGGGTCCATCGTCTCCGGCACCGGCGAGGCAAACAGTTGGCTGCGGGCAGAGTGGAGCGGCCCGGAATGGCTGACCGGCGGTGCCTTCGGCATTGAGGGCTCGGCAGCTCTCATGGTGGTCATGGGCGCTTTGAACGCCTGGCTGCTCGTGATGGCCGCGCGGAGCAAGAGCTTCGTGGCACCGACGTGGACCCGGCGCCGCCGCCTGGTCGAACGCGCGGCCTCAGCCTCGCAAGCGGCCAGTTGAGGCCTCCGCCCAAGCGGTTGGGTTTTGATGGCATGGTGACGGCGCGGTTGTGTGCGCCGCCTGGCCACCCGGCGTCCTCAGCGCCTGGGGGCGGAAATGAGCCCGCACGACTCGGAGGACCCGTTTGATCCGCAAAGGTGTGAAGCTAGGGGTATGGCGCTTCTCCCGTCGGCCGCTTGGCTTAGCCCTTGGCTGGCGACTCCGGCGGTGCCCGCCGTGGCGGGGCCGAAACGGGCGGTGTTCGCGACCTTGCCCTTCGGCATCGTGCTTACAGTGGTTGGCCTGGCCCTGCTGGCTGTGGCCGTCTTCTGGCTGACGAAACGCCGTTCCCACGTCAAAGGGCGGGGGCCGCTGAGGCGAATCGCCTTCACGGCCGGCGCCTTGAGCCTCGTGCTGGGCCTAGCCGCGACCGCCAACTGGTACGCGGGCTGGATCCCCAACCTGGAGGCGGCCCGGATCCGGTTGGGCTTTGGGCCGTCAAGCCGGACGGACTCGGAGTTGGCGCGTCATGCACCCGCCACCTCGGAATTGGGGTCGCAGCCGATCGCCGGCCCGGGCACGCCGCTGGCCACGCCATCCCCTCAGCCTTCCAGCGCAACCGTCCCCAAGGGAGCGGCGGACAGCTTCGAGTTGCCCGCCCCGGCCGACCTGAATCTAGCGTCCACCACAGTCTGGATCTACACCCCGCCCGGGTACGATCCTTCCGGAAGGGTGGCCTACCCCGCGATCTACATGATTCACGGCTCGCCCGGCTCGCCCCAGGACTGGATCGCCTCAGGCGGCGCGGACATCCTGGACCAGATGATCGCGGCGGGAGAACTCGCGCCGGTGGTGGCCGTCTTCCCCTCCGTCAAAGCGCGGGGCGCCGTGGATTCGGGCTGCCTTGACTCGACCAAACCCGGCGGCTCGCAGGTCGAGACGTACCTCTACCAAGTTGTCAAACCTTGGGTGGAACACCATTTCCCCGTGTCCACCGACAGACGCGCGAACGCGATCGCGGGCATGTCGATGGGCGGATACTGCGCCATTGACCAGGGTTTGCGCCACCCTGACCAATTCGCCACCGTACTGGCTCTGATGCCGTACGGATCCCCCGGCGCCGGTGGGGAGAACATGAAATCGAACCAGGCCGAGATTGACGCGGTGACGCCCCTGAAGTACGTCAGCACCATCGAAGGGCTCGAGGATTACCCGATCGCCGCCTGGTTCGCCATCCCCGGCGCCGAGGAAGACGGCGAGGTCGGCCGCGACAGCCGAACGATGTCCCAGGCCCTCCAGGACCGCGACCAGGTAACCGAGGTGATAGTCGCACCCGGCCAGGCCCACACCTGGCGCATGGCGGTCGCCGTCCTGCCGCAGGGATTGGCCTTCTGGCAGGCCCAACTGGACCGAATCGCACACGTGAGCCCCGCAGACCCTCCAATGCAACCCCCGCGCGGATCGTGATCCGCAAGCGGATCACGAAGCGGCCCAAAGTCGCAGTTCGGCCCCGAAACCGGCCCCGCCAAGCCGCCAATGCAACCCCCACGCTGATCCTGATCCACAAGCGGATCACGAAGCGGTTGAAAGTCGCGCTGAGGCTTGGGACAGCGATGAGGCCGCGCTCGCGGGTGTTCGCGAAAGCTCACGCCCGGGGGCCGAAGACCGCCGTGCCCAGGCGCACAATCGTGGCGCCTTCGGCGATGGCGATCTCAAGGTCGGCGCTCATGCCCATCGACAATTCGACGGCGTGGGCTGTGCCCCACACGCCGCTGGCCGCCACCTCGTCGCGGATCTCCCGCAAGTCGGCGTAGGAGCGGGCGACTGCGACGGCATTGTCCGAGTTGAGTCCCACCGTCATGAAGCCCTCAAGGCGCAGCCCGCGCAGTGCCGCGACCTCGTAAGCCAAGGCGGCAGCCGCCGCTGGTTCCACGCCGGACTTGCTCGGCTCGCCGGAGGTGTTGACCTGCACCATGACGCCAATCCCGGCGGGACGGTCCGCAACCCGCGCCGCCAGGCGCTCGGCCAATCTGAGCGAGTCCACCGTCTCCACGCAAGTCGCCCAGCGCAGCGCGGCGTTGACCTTGTTGGTCTGAAGTGGGCCGATCAGATGTGTCTCATGTGGCAGGTCAGCCAGTTCCGACCCCTTCGCCACCAATTCCTGGACCCGATTCTCGCCGATTAGCGGCGCGCCCGCCTGGATGGCCGCCCTGATGGCCGCAGCGGGCTGTTGTTTGGTTGCCAGCAGCAGGCGAACGTCCGCCTCCGGCCGTCCGGCGGCGGCGCACGCGGACGCGATCCGGTCGCGCGCTCGCGCCAAACCGTCAGCAACCTGGCTGCGCCAACATGTCTGGCCCGTTGGTCTTCCCGCTTGGCGCGAGTCCAGCGTCCCTACCCGGCCCCGAGCCGCAGATGATCCCATGGGCGAACCCCCGGCCCGTTCCCGGCACGGGTCCCCGGCCGCGTCAGCAAGCGGGTTCTCGGCCAACGCCCGGCCCGGAATTCCGGCCGCGTCAACAGGCGAGGCCTCAGCCGGCTCCCGATCCGGACCCCCACCGGCCTGCTCGGCCGCCGCCCCGGTCGGTGCTCCGTCCGGGGAGCCCGCCGAATTCCCGTCCGGAGCGCCAGCCGTCAAGTCTCCAGGGGTCACTCGCCACCGCCGGGCGCCAACACGTCCTTGCAGCGGGCCGGCACCACCATCACCGGGCAGCGGGCGTGATGCAGGACGGCCTGGCTGGTGGAACCGAGGAGCAGTCCGGAGAAGCCGCCCCGGCCGCGACTGCCGACCACAATCAGGTCGACTGCGGAGGAGAACTCCACCAGAAGGGCGGAGGCGGTCCCGTCGAGGGCGTGATGCCGGACCACGAAGTCATCCGGCACATCCCGCCCCACCAATTGCTCTTCGACAAGTCGGCCGATTTCGGCTTCCAACTCGCCCAACACCTGGGTGTGGTCCACCTGGCCGGGGGCCCAAGCGAAAAGGCTGGTGCCTGAGGCGACGGGCATTGACGCGAATGCAACCAACTCGGCCCGCCAGGCGAGCGCCTCGTCGAGCGCCCTGGCCAACGCCAGCTTGGAAACCTCGGAGCCGTCCACTCCGACAACCAGTTTGCGCACAACCGGCGGCGAGTCCGGCGCGGCGGCCGAATCGCCGCCATGCCCCCCTGACGGAACCACCACGGTGGGGCAGTGGGCGTGCACGGGCAGCGCGGTGCTGACCGTTCCCAGCAGCCGCTCGGCGAAGCCTCCCCGGCCGCGCGTCCCGACCACCATCAGTCCGGCTTGTTTCGAATGCTCCACCAGGACGCCGGCGGCGTCCCCGACCTCCAGAACGCCTTCCACGTCCGCGAGCCGCTCTTTCGCCCGGCCCACGGCCGCGTTCAGGACCGTTCCCGCCCCTTCCGAGAGCGCGTTGGCACTGACGTCGAGGTACGAGGCGTCTACCGAGGTGGCCCCGAATCTGGGCACCGTGTAAGCGCAGACGATTTTCAGAGGCGCGTCCCGGACTTCCGCTTCGGCTACGGCCCAGTCGAGTGCCGTGGTCGACGAGTTTGAGCCGTCTACGCCGACCACTATGGCTGGTGCTCTTGACATGAAACCCCCGCTTCCTTGCATCTAGTCGCTGGCAGCCCAGGTCCTTACCATTGTTTTACCATCTCAAGAGTCCGTAGGGAAGCTCAAGTCGGCATGTCGTCAAAACGGCGGCGTCTTCCGTGGGTACTTCTCAGCCAGATGGCGTGTGGTACAACTCCAGTGTGGACCACGTCCAAGCCCTCCAGCCAACCGTCGGCGCGATCGACCAGATTCGCTCGTTGTTGCCCTCGCTGGTCCCAAGCGAGCAGCGCGTGGCCCGCGAATGCGTGGATCACCCGGAGGATGTGGCGGGTCTGTCGGCGGCCGATTTGGCCGCCCGCACCGGCACCTCGGCCGCGACAGTCAGCCGCACCTGCCAAAGCCTTGGCTATCGCGGTTTCCAGCACATGCGGTTGATGCTTGTCCGCGACTTGGGCCGTCGCCAGCGCGGCGGCTGGCAGCCGGGCCCCGGCAGCCAAGGCCGCGTCGAGGGGGTCTTCGAGGGCGCCCGGCGCGCGCTCGCCTCAGCCGTGGAGGGGTTCGACTTCCCCGCTTTTGACGCGGCCGCCGCCGCCATTGCGCAGGCCGACCAGGTTTTGGTGGTCGCTAGCGGCGGCTCCGCGCCTGGGGCGCAGTTGGCCGCGTTGGTGTTGACCGTGGCCGGCCGCGCCGCCGCCGCGCCCTCGGACGCCGTGTCCCAGCAATTGGCGGCGGCCGCTCTCACCCCAAACGACGTTTGCCTGGTCATCACGGAGAGCGGTTCGAATTCGTTGACTCTGGGAGCCGCCGATGCCGCCCGCGCGTCTGGCGCTGTCATTGTCGGCTTGACGGCCTACGCGCGTTCGCGGCTCGGTCAGATTGCGACCCATCTTTTGGTCGCGGGCGCCGGTTATCAGGCCTGGGATGAGGACCGGATAGGCGGCAACGTTGTGCATTTGCTGGTGCTCCAGGCGCTTGGGCGGGAAGTGGGCCACTTGCTGGACCGGGCTGGGCGCACGCGGGCGGTGCTGTCGCAGGCGTTCGGCATAGTCGCCCAGGAGCCGGACGAGTCATAGAGGAATACGGGGGCACTCAGACGGCCGGGAGGCCAAACCGGGCCGGCTGGGCACCAGAAAAACCCAAGTCTTCTCCTCCCCGTTCCCGTCCGTTTCCCTGAGAAACCCCTGGAATTCACTTTCGCCGTGCACCATTGACCCGTAACGCGCTTCCACGAGAAGGACTCGCCCCGGAACGGCGTTACGGAACGGAATGCTCATGGGAACCATTGAGATTGTGGGGCTGACGCGGGCCTTCAAGGACACCGTGGCGGTCGACCAAATCGACCTGACTATCAACCATGGCGAACTGGTGGTGCTGCTGGGGCCCAGCGGCTGCGGCAAAACGACGTTGCTCCGGATGATCGCGGGCATCTTGGAGCCCACGGCCGGCGCCATCTGCCTGGACGGACGCGACATCACGGGCGTGCCGCCCAAGAAGCGCGACATCGCCATGGTTTTTCAAAGCTACGCCCTCTACCCGCACCTCAGCGTCTACAAGAACCTGGCTTTCCCGCTCGGCGTGCGGCATCTGCCGAAGGCGGAGACGGACCGGAAGGTCCGCGCGGTCGCGGCCAGCCTGGAACTGGGCGAACTCCTGCACCGCAAGCCGAAGCAGTTGTCCGGCGGCCAGCGCCAGCGGGTGGCGGTGGGGCGTGCCCTGGTCCGCGACCCGCAGGCGTTCCTCATGGACGAGCCCCTGTCGAACCTTGACGCCACCCTGCGCACGCAGACCCGCCAGGAATTGGTCCACCTGCACCGCCAACTTGACGCGACCTTCGTCTACGTCACCCACGACCAGGTCGAGGCCATGACCATGGCCACGCAAATCGTCGTGTTGAACCGAGGGCGGATCGAGCAGGCCGGGCCACCCAGCCAGGTTTACGACGCGCCCGCATCCGTCTTTGTGGCCGGCTTTGTGGGCAGCCCCGCAATGAACCTGATGCCTGCGGCCGTGGAGTCCCGCGACGGCCAGGTCGAGCTGGTGGGCGGAACCTGGCGGGCGGCTCTCAGGCCGGGCCAGACCGGACGCTTGTCGGTGACCTTTGGCGTCAGACCGGAGCACTTGCGGGTTCTGTCGGGGAGTGAGCACGCGGACATCGAGTTCAACTTGGCGGTCGATGCCGTGGAGAACCTTGGCCACGAAGAGGCCGTTTACGGCTTGGCCGAGGGAGCCCGCATTTGCCTCCGCCGGCCCCGCGAAGGGGCCCCGGTCCGCAGCAGTTCCATACGCGTCGGCTTGGACCGCCGCCACCTGCATCTCTTCGACCGCGCCAGCGGCCGGCGCCTCGAGTGGGTGCCGGATTCCCTCCCGTCCACCACGCCCGCTCCGGCCCTGGCGGGCGTGGGCTGAGCCAGAGCGGAGCCGCCGCCTCTTCGGGCGTCCAATCCGATCACAAGTTCCAAATCCACAAAAGGAGAAGTACCAAAATGTTGAAATCCCCTCGCCTGGTTCCGTGTCTGGCGGTGCTCACGGCCACCGGCTTGGCCCTCGGAGCTTGCTCCGGTGATCGTCCCGCTGACGCGGTTGGCGAACTGGTCGAGTTGTCTAACGAGAAGACCGTTGAGATCGTGTTCGAGAGCTACAACCTGGGCACTGCCGGGGCCTGGACTGACACCACCCAAGGCCTGATTGACCGGTTCAACGCCGATCATCCGAACATCAAGGTGACAGGCCAGGCTGGTGATTCGGCCGCGGGCGTGGCGCAAAGCGTTCAAAAGCAGCTGCTGGCCGGGCAAGCGCCGGAGGTCGCCCAGATCATTTACAACGAACTGGATTACGCGATCAACGAACTCGGCGCGGCCAATCTGACCGAGTTGGTGGGGCAGGCCGGGTTGGACGAGCATTTCGGGGGCGAGTATCCGTTCCACGAGCGGGCTCGCGTGCTGTCTGACCGGAATGGCTCCACTTACGGCATCCCCTATGTCTTTTCGACCCCGGTGCTCTGGGTCAATGAGACAAAGCTGGCCGAGGCCGGCATTGACCCCGCGACGGTGGATCTGTCCACCTGGGAGGCGGTCAGCGCGGTCGGAGCGAAGGTCAGCGAAACCACCGGCGCCCCGTCGATCTCCCTGGCCTGCGTGGTGACTGGCGGCAACTGGTGCATGCAAGCCCTGTTCAAGTCCAATGGCGCGTCCGTGCTCTCCGCCGACCGCGCCACCATTGAGTTCGGTTCGGATGAGGCGGTCGAGGTGGTGGCCACCTTCCAGCAGATGTTCCAGGACGGGATTCTGACGAATGAGGACAGCAACTCCATGTACGAGTCGGCCGCCCGTGGCGATGTCGCTCTCCATGTGAACACCTCGGCGGTCCAGCACATGCTGATGGCCGGCGCGGAAGCGGGCGGCTGGACGTTGAACGCGACCACGCTGCCCGCCTTCGGCGACAAGCCTGTGGTCCCCACCAACTCCGGCTCGACTTTGATGATCTTCACCGAGGACCCGGAAAAGCGGGCTGCGGCCTGGGAGTTCATCAAGTTCATGACCAGTCCGGCGGCGTATGAGCAGATCACCACGAAGATCGGCTATCTTCCCCTGCGGACGTCCATGACGGAAGAAGGCGGACCGTTGGCAGAATGGGTGGGCTCCAATCCTCTGGTCAAGCCGAACCTCGCCCAACTGGACAGCCTCAGCCCCTGGGTGGCCTATCCCGGCTCCAGCTATCAGCAAGTGGACACCGTGCTGGCCACCGCCATAGAAGACGCCATCTTCTACGGCGCCGATCCGGCCGAAGCAATGCGCGAAGCGGCCCAGCGGGCTCAGGAGTTGATTGAGGGATGAGCGCGCCCGCAACTCAGACGCGGCCCGCGAATCGGCCGCTCGGCGTGCCCGGCACCTACAACTTCCGAGATGTCGGCGGCTATCCGGTGGCGGGCGGCGGCGCGACACGGCCCGGAGTGCTGTTCCGATCAGATTCGCTCGACGGCTTGACACCGGCGGGCCGGCGGGCGCTGCACGAGCTTGGCGTGCGCTCGGTGATTGATCTTCGGAGCGCCGAGGAAGTGGCGGCGGCCCCGGACCCGCTCTCCGGCCTGGGGCTGGAAATCCGGCGCCTGCCACTGTTTGGCGCGGCCGATCCGACCCGTGGGGCGGTGGGCCCGGACCGTTTGGAGGACATCTACTGGCACATGCTGGAGCAGGCGGGGACGCGGATCGCCGAGGCCGTCGGGCAGATCGCCTTGGGACCCGCCCCCGCCTTGGTTCATTGCACAGCCGGCAAGGACCGCACGGGCGTGGTTGTCGGGCTCGCGCTGGACGCCATTGGCGTTGAGCGGGCCAGCATTGTGACGGACTATGCGGCATCCGAAGCCAATCTTGCCGGCGACTGGCTGGCCGCCGCCGTGGCCCGCAGCGGTTCCGCGCGCACACAATTGGGCGGCTTGACGCCCGCCTGGCTCACCAGCCCGGCCTGGTTGATGACCGCTTTGTTGGAGCGCGTGGACCAGAGCCACGGCGGCGCGGCCGCCTACTTGCGAGCACACGGTTTGGCGCCGGTCGAACTGGCCGCCCTGGCCGAACGCCTGACGGGTGTTCCGACCGTCGCCCCGACCCACTCCCCAGTCCCGCTGCCGTTGGCAGCGGGGAGCCTCTGACCTGCAGAATCACACGAAAGGATAGCTGTTAGCCATGAGTCATTCACTCAGCCAATACCCGGAGCCTGATCACATTGTGGTTCATATCTCCGACACCCATTTCACCGCCGACCGGACGCCGCTGCATGGCGTGGTCGACTCGGACGCGAACCTGGCCAGCGTGCTCGCCGCCCTGGAGGCGTCCTCCATCAACCCGCACGCCATGATCTTCACGGGCGATTTGGCGGACACGGGCCATCCGGCCGCTTACGCCCGCCTGCGCGCCTTGGTCGAACCGACCGCAAGCCGCCTTGGGGCCAAAGTGATTTGGATGAACGGCAATCATGACGACCGCCGCGAGTTCCGCCGGGTCCTCCTCGACCTGGATCCGACTGACGAGCCGGTCGACCACGTGTATGACGTCGATGGCCTCAGGATCATCACGCTGGACACCACGGTCCCGGGCGAACACCACGGCGAGGTCACGGACCGCCAACTCGCTTGGCTGGCGGATGTGCTGAGCCAACCCGCCCCGCACGGCACGCTCCTGGCCATGCACCATCCGCCGTTGCCCAGCCCGCTCGGGATCATCGACGCGGTCGAGTTGCGTGAGACCGACCGCCTGGACCCGATCCTGCGGGCGGGCGACGTCCGGTCCATCCTGTCCGGCCACCTCCATTACCCCACCACCGCGACCTTCGCCGGTGTTCCGGTGTCGGCCGCGGCCGCCACCGCCTACAGCCAGGACCTGCAGGTGGTCTACCCAGGCGGCCGCGGCCAGGACGGCGGCCAGTCCTACAACCTGATCCACGTGTACCCCAAGACGGTGTTGCACTCGGTGGTCCCGGTGGGTTCCTTCCCAACCGTCTATGAGATCAGCGCCGAACTGATCGCCGCGTTCGAACGGATGACCCCTGAGGAGCGGGCGGCCGCGCTGGGCACCGCCGCGCCGGCGGACGAACCGGTGGCCGCGGCCGGGGCCAAGTAACGACATGTTCGTCACGCTGGACCCGGCGCCGCCCCGCGCGGTTCCCCCTCACGCGCCCGCCAACGGAAACGACGGCCTTGACCCGACGGATTCCGGCGGCCGCGGCCCCAAGGGCCGAAGGGGGCCTGGCCAGAAGGACCGAGGCCGCCGCCAACCGGCCGCGCGCAAGTCACCCGCTGCCGAGCCGGCCGCGCCGTTGGCAAGCGCCCGCGCCGCGCGGAGAGGTCGGCAGCACCGAGGCGCGCGGGTCACGCCGTACCTTTACGTGCTGCCGGCCGTGGTGTTGTTGGTGGTCTGGAGCTATTCGCCCCTCGCGCAGACTCTCTATCTGTCCCTGTTCGACTGGAATTTGCTTCCGACCAGCCCAAAGCGCTTTGTGGGCTTGGAGAACTTCGCGGAGGCGTTGACCTTGCCCCAGGTGGGCCGCGCTCTGGTCAACACCCTGGTCTACATAACGGCCCTGGCGGGATTCTCCCTGGCGTTGCCGCTGGTGATCGGCTTGGCGGCGCAGCAAGTCCGCGGCCGCTGGAAGACGTTCTACCAGGCGCTCATCTTTGTCCCGTTCCTCCTCACGCCCGTCGCCACCTCGGCGGTGTGGCGGTGGCTCTGGGCTGACGAGGGCGGCCTGATTACTCTGGTCCTGCGTTCCCTTGGCTTGGATGTCGACCACGTTTTCCGCGACCAGTCGCTGGCCATCGTGGCCATCATCGCGGCTGTCGGATGGCAACTGCTGGGTTTTGGCGTCTTGGTGATCGCCGCCGGCCTGGCCGGCATCAACCCTGATTACGCGGCCGCCGCCTCGTTAGACGGCGCGGGCTGGGGCCGAATCACCTGGCGCCTCACCTTGCCGCTGCTGTCCCCGACCTTGGTGTTCCTGGGGCTGATGACAATCCTGTTGGCAGCCCCGTGGACTTTCTCCTTGATCGACATGATCACCAAGGGCGGCCCGGTCGACTCGACCACGAACATCTACTACATCCTTTACCAATTCGGTTTTCAGAACTTCGACTCCGGCCTCTCGGCCGCGCTGGGCGTGCTCTTTTTCATCGCCTTCGGCCTGGTGGCGCTCGGGTTCGTCGAGACAACCGAACGCCTCAGCTTCTACGACGATTAGGACCCTAGACCATGGCCTTCGTGATCATTCCGACAATGGAACCGGCGGTGCAGGAGCCTGGCCATTCAACGCATGGCCAGGCCGCGGCCCCCGGCCCGGCGCCCTCCAGCCGCCGGGCCGGCCGGTGGGCTGCCCGCCGCGCCGCCTCCGACCTGCCTGTCGGGTCCCGCGCCTGGGGACGCCTCACTGTGGGGCATCTGACCTTGGCGGCCATAGCGTTGTTCAGCATCTTTCCCGTGTACTGGCTGTTCGCCACCGCCTTCCGGCCAACCAGCGACGCACTGTCCTTGAGCCTCATCCCGCAGGCGCTGAGCCTGGAGAACTTCCGGTACGTCTGGAACACCATTCCCATGCGTGACATGCTGGCCACCACTTTCGTGATGGCGCTGGCTATCGCTTTGGGACAATTGTTTGTGGCAACGCTCGCCGCTTACGGCTTCGCCATGTGGCGCTTTCCCGGCAAGAAGGCCCTCTACCTGCTCTTCATTGGATCCTGGCTGGTCCCATTCCAGGTCACAATGATCCCGAACTATCTGTTGGTGTCCCGCCTCGGCCTTCTCAACACGGTCGCGGGCGTGGTCATCCCCCAGCTCTGCTCAGCTTTTGCGGTCCTCATGCTCCGCCAGCACATGCAGGCCTTTCCCAAAGAATTGGTCCACGCCGCTCAGGTGGACGGCAGATCGAGTTTGGCCACTCTGTGGCGGGTGATAGTGCCGAATATGAAGCCCGCCCTGGCGGCCCTCGGCATCATGCTCTTCATCTCCGCATGGAATGAGTACCTTTGGCCCACTCTGATCCTGCAAAAGTCGACTGCGGTGGTTCAGGTGGGCGTCCGCAGCTTCCTCTCAGCCGAAGGCAACAACTGGGGCGCCGTCATGGCCGCCGCCGGACTGGCCTGCCTTCCGGTCTTCGCGATCTACCTCTTCCTGCAGCGGTACGTGGTTGACGCGTTTATCCGCTCCGGGCTGAAGTGAAAGCCTGCTGACTTCCGCCACCAACAACAAAGGACCCGGCCGGGCTCCGTTTGGAGCCCGGCCGGGTCCTTTTATGTGGTTGTGTCGGCGGTTTCCTGCTCTCCCGTCAGCCTGCGCTGGCAGTACCATCGGCGTTGGAGGGCTTAGCTTCCGGGTTCGGGATGGTTCCGGGCGTTTCCCCTCCGCTGTGGCCACC
>JAITFE010000055.1 GCA_031281585.1 Bifidobacteriaceae bacterium
ACACCAGTTCTTCGAGCAGGGCCGCGATCTCCTCGGGCGGTTCGACCATGCCGCCCGCGATCCACTCGCCGATCAGATGCACGGAGCCCTGCTCCTTGAAGGTCCGCACGTATTCAAGCTGGCGTTCGCCCAGGTGCGGGAAGCGTTCGCGGCACTCTCGCTCGGTCCGCTCGCGCTTGAAGGCGAAGAACCGTTCGACCAGGGTGGAACCCGGCCGGAGGACCAGTTTGGCGATTTGGGGCTGGGACGCGAGTTCGCGCAGCACGCCCAGCAGGAACTCGCGGTTGCCGCCCTGGTCTTGCTGGCGCAGGGGTGCGCTGAGGGCCTCGAACAAGTCGTCCTCGAAGTGTTCCAGCAGTTCAGCGGGGTTGGCGTAGTGCAGATAGAACGTGCCCCGGCTCAGATCCGCGCGCTCGCAAAGCTCCGTCACGGTGATCTTGTTCAGGGGTTTCTCCGCCAGCGCCTCGACCAGCGCCCCCCGCAGCGCCAACCTGGTGTAACGGGTTTTCCGGCTCTCTCGCATCGCCTTCCTGCGCAGATTCGTCGTGTTTGTTCATTTTCGATCAGGTCCCGTCCCGGCTGGCGATGGCGGCCCGACCAGCTTCAAATTACCATGGTGCTCGGAAATGCACACATGTGCATTTCAGGGCGGGGGCAAGGGAGGCGCTTGTGCGAGTGACGGAGTTCGACGGGTTCTGGCAGGTCACGGCCATGCCCACGCTGTTCCCCGTCAGCGTGTACTTGGTCGCGGACCACGACGGCCTGATCCTGGTGGACACCGGCCTACCGCCCTTCGCACCCGGAATCCTGCGCGCCGCGGGGCGGCTGGGCCGGCCCATCCGGCGGATCGCGCTCACCCACGCGCACTTCGACCACGCTGGAGCGGTGGACCGCCTGATCGCGGCCTTGCCGGAGGCCGAACTCATCTGCTCCGCCCGCGAGGCCCCCATCCTGGCCGGCGACCCGTCCGCCAACGGTCCGTCCGCTCCCCCGGACGCCCGGCCTTCCCCGCCGCCGCGTTTGCCCGGCCGCTTCCGCCCCGTCGCGGCCAGCCCGCATCGCCTGGTGCACGATGCCGACCGCCTCGGCCCGCTCACAGTCCTCGCCTCGCCGGGTCACACGCCTGGCCACGTTTGCTACTTCATGGAGGCCACCGGCGCCCTTTTCGCCGGCGACGCGTTCTTCACCCGTGGCGGGCTGGCCGTGGCGGGCCAGAAACAGGCGCTGTTCCCGTTCGTCTCCAGGGCCACCTGGGACCAGGAACTGGCCGCCGCCAGCGCCGCGCGCTTGGCGGCGCTGCCCATTCGCCACCTGGCCACCGCCCACGGGCCGGTGCTCCGCGACCCGTGCGACCGGCTGCGGGAGGCGGTCGTCCGGGCGTCCAGCGCCGCGCGCCGGACCGCCCCCAGATGACCAGGCAAAGACTCGATCAGGCCCGTCGCGTCAACCTGGCCGCGTTGGCGTCGGGCCGGAAGACCAACGACACTCGTGGCCGCGCCCCGCGGCGGCGCCGACCGGGTTCAGGGAGCGTTTGGCCTCCAGGCGGGGACGCGGACGGCGATCACGCCCCCAAGCCGCACCCACAGGTACTGCGCCCGCATGTCAGCGCCCCCGGGTTTGATCCACGGGCGGTTGAAAACGAAAGCAAGGAGAGCAACATGAAACCCGGCAGGCTGTTCCGCACGCATGAACTTGACTTCGAGGCCACCCGGATCCTCTGGACCGCGCCAGCGGGCGGCGCCGATTTTGGCGAGGTGCGGGCGGCGCTCGCCCAAATCCGAGAGGGCGACTACGAGTCTTGGCACCGCGCCTGGGCGGACACGGCAGCACGCGTTTCAGCGCCCCGGACCGCCGCCGGAGCCCGCGGCCGGATCAGCCAAGGCCAAGCCTTGCTGCGAGCCAACCGCTACTGGGCCGCCGCCGAGTTCTTCCTGCCGCCCGCCGACCCGCGCAAGCTGTCCGCCTACCAGGCCGCCGCCGCGGCGTTCGCGGAAGCGGTCGAACTGCTCGAAATCGACTTCGAGGAGGGCACGGTCGATTTCGAGGGGGCGCCCTTGCGCACCTGGCGGTTCCCCTCCCGTGGGCCGGCCACGGCGGGGCGGGGAACCTTGCTGGTGTGCGGCGGATTCGACGCTTTGTTGGAGGAGTTGTACTACGTCATCGGGCACCAGGCGACGCTGCGGGGCTGGGACGTGGTGATGTTCGAGGGGCCGGGCCAGTCTGACGTGCTGCGCTACCACGGCGCGCCGTTCACACCCGACTGGCACCTGGTGGCGCGGGCGGCGCTGGAGCATTGGGGCAGGCGGTTGGGCGGCGGGCCGGTCATCGGCGTCGGTTTGTCCTTGGGCGGCCACCTTATGCTGCGGGCGGGCGGTTTGGCGCCGGGATTGCTGGACGGGCTGGTCGCGTGGAACTACTTCCCCGGCCTGACGGACACGTTCAAAGACATGATGCCGGCGTTCCTGCACCCCGCGATCGACCGGGGGGCGTTGCCCCGGCCGTTGCACGCCGGAGCCCAGGCGTACATCCGCTCGCGGCGGTATTTCAACTGGCAGATCGAGCATTCCAAGTGGGTCTTCGCCGCACGGGACGTGAACCAGCTTCTTTCCGTGGCCGCCCGGTTCGACGAGGGCGCCTGGGTGGAGCGGATTCAGGCGCCCACGCTGATCCTTGTGTCAGAGCGCGAGCATTTCTACAACCCGGCCCGCGCCGAACGCTTGGCGTCCCGGCTGAACTGCCCGCACCGCCTCGTCACGTTCACCGAAGCGGAAGGCGGGCAGTACCACTGCGCCAACGGGGCACACTGGCTGCCCTTGGACACGATTTTGGCCTGGGCTGACGGAATCGTTGGCGCGTGACGCGGCGCGGGGGACTCCGGCGCGCAAGGGCCTACTTACTATGGAACGGTGAGTCAGCCCGCATCCAATTCCAGCCCGGCCAAACCCCGGCGCGCGCCCAGCCGGCAGGCGCGAGCGCGGATTCCGGGGCCGCTTGAGGTCTTGATCAGGGTCATCTTGGTCGGACTGGGCGGGGCCGCGATCTACAACGCCGCCTTCCTGGCGGTCAAGACCAACATGACGCTGGGGTTGATCCTTGAGGCCGGGGTGGGCCTGGTGATGGTGGCCTTTGCCTTATACCGGCGATTGTCTCGGATCCGGTGGCTGCGCTTGACTGCATTGGCGGGCGGCGCCGCGATCTTGGCTGCCAGCGCGGGGTTGGCCGCCTACGGTCTCCACGACACGGCCAGCGACCACGACGACGCGCTGATCGTCTTGGGCGCGGGCGTGCACGGCCGAAGCGTCACCGCCGTGCTGGCGGCCCGCCTTGACGTGGCCCGCGAATACCATGACCGGAACCCGGACGCGCTGATAGTGGTCGCGGGCGGCCAAGGCCCCCAAGAGGACATCCCCGAGGCGGAAGCCATGCGCGATTACCTTGTCGCCCGCGGCGTCCCCGCCGGCCAGATAGTCATGGAGGCCAGGTCGACCTCGACGGCGGAGAACTTCGCCTTCTCCAAGACGCTTCTGGACGAACGCCTCCCCTCCGGCTACAAGGCCGCCTTCGTGACCAGCGAGTTCCACGTTTTCCGCGCCGAGCAGGTGGCCCGCAAAGCGGGCCTCGACGCCGACCACCTGCATTCGGACACGCTCTGGTACGTCCAGCCGTCCAGCTACCTACGCGAAATAGTGGCCGTCGCCAAACAACAGGTCTTGGGGTAGCCGAGGTTCTGCAAACGCACTTACCTCTCACCCGAGGAGGAAGGTCGGGCCGAGAGATGGGTCACGAACAGCAGGAGCAGACCACGGGATCAGCATCGTCGTTGCGGGCGGGTGTGTACGTCAGGATCAGCGACGACTGCGCCATCTGCACCCACAGCCCGTACGCGCGCGAACTCGTTCTCACGCCTCTCGCGTGGTCGGGCGACGCATCATCGCCGGGTCTTTTCTGCTTGCTACACGGCGCGAAGCGCCAGTGTTGGGGAGAGTCGTGCTGCGCGCAGTGCTGGGTAGAGGCCTGCGGCGGCTCCGACGATGACGGCGACGCCGGGGCTTGCGGCGGCGGTTTCGATCGGGATGACCAGAGGTTGGCCGCTGATCAGCGCGAGGACGCTTGCTGCTCCGACGCCCAGCGCGAGGCCTGCGATACCGCCGATGAGGGCGAGGCAGGCTGCTTCGGCGAGGAATTGGATGGCGATGTGGCGGGCGCGCGCGCCGAGGGAGCGCCTGAGCCCGATCTCGCAGCGGCGTTCGAGGACGGTGACGACCATCGTGTTGGCGATACCGACGGCGCCGACCAACAGTGCGATCCCGGCCAGTGCGACACCCAGGGTGCTGAGCGAATCATCCGCGGTGGTGCGGGCATCAGCGAGTTCGGTGAGGGCATTCACCGATACGAACGGTGAGCCTGGGCTCGCTGCCGTCGCGAGCGTCTCGGTCACATGACCGATCTGACCTGGGTGTGCGCGGACATACACGGCGGAGATGTCACCGATCGTGGTGCCCTCGAACGTGTCACGAACCCACTGGTCACCCAGGATCGCGGCCGTGTCGATCTCGGTGGCAAGCCCTGCGGATTCGAGGATGCCGAGCACTCCGTACCATTGCCCACCGATCCACACCCGGTCGCCCGGCCGGGTAACGCCCAGCCTGTCGGCCGCGGTCTGCCCAAGCACCGTCACCGGGAGGGTTCGGGCAGCGTCATCGAACCAACGCCCCGCTGCGAGTTTCGCCTCGATCGCAGCGAACACATCAGGGCGAGCGACAGCGGTGCGCAGCCCGTTGGTTTCGGTCTCTGGCACCAGGTCGGTGCGGTACACAAAGGTGTCTTCGGGGGCAGTCTCGAACACGCCGACATCGGCAACCCCATCGACTCGTTCCACCATTGCCGGTGCGGTCTCAGGCAGCGGCACGATGGCATTATCGGGGCCGATCGTCGGTCTCACGATCGCGAGGTTCGCTCCCATCCGGTCAAGGTCCGCGAGGAGCCGCGCCTGGTTCGACGCTGCGGCTCCCGTCAGCGCGGTGAGCGAGGCGATCCCGAGGGCTACGCCCAGAGATGCCAGCGCGGTGCGCTGGGGACGGCTGGACACTCCCAGCCAAGCGGTGCGCAACAAGTCACGGAACCGGAACCGGCTCCGCAACTGCCGCGCGTGAGTCACGTTCGTCACAGCTTCTCCTTGTGCATCCGCGTGTCAGATTGCTGTCCAGGCTCTTCGGGGTAACGATCAATGATGCGACCGTCTTTCAGCCGAATCCTGCGGGGAAAGCGCTCGGCGAGCCCGGCATCGTGGGTGACCATGACCACCGCTGTCCCCGTGCTCGCGATCTCAGCGAGGAGCGTGATGATCGCCCCGCCGGTGGCCGAGTCCAGTGCACCGGTGGGTTCGTCGGCGAAGAGCACCGCAGGCTCACGGACGAGGGCGCGGGCGATCGCGACGCGCTGCTGCTCACCGCCGGAGAGCTCTCCGGGCCGGTTCTTCAACCGGTGCCTGAGACCGACCGCTTCCAACGCGGTGATCGCGCGCTCGCGACGTTCCTTCGGGGACGCGCCGGTGTAGAGCAGGCCGGTGGCGACGTTCTCGGTCGCCGATACCGTGGGCAGGAGGTGGAACTGCTGGAAGACGAAACTGATCTGTGCCGCCCGCGTCGCCGACCGTTCGGCTTCCCTAATGACGCCAAGGTCGCGACCGTCGACCAGCACGGTGCCATCGGTGGGGTCATCGAGTGTGCCCAGGATCGACAACAGCGTGCTCTTGCCGGAACCGGACGCGCCGACGATCGCGAGCTGATCGCCGGGATCGATCCGCAACCAGCTCGGATGCAGGGCAGTGACCGGAGGCGTGCCGGGATAAGTCTTCGACACCCCGCGCACCTCGATCACCGGCATCCCCGTACCCTCGGGCGCGGGCGCAGTTTGTGTCGTGGCGAGCGTGGTCATCGGGAGATCACCACCTCATCGCCCGTCTCCAAGACACGAGCGTCACTGGGGGCACCTTCCACATCGGGTCCGGAGGCGAGGATCTGCACGCGGGCATCGGCGATCAGACCGATCTGCACCGGCACCCGCACAATCCGCTCACCCACGAGTACCTCAACCGCATACTGATTCTTTGCGGTCGCGATCAGCGCGGTCGCGGGAACAATCAGTGTCTCGGCACTCTTTTCAGTCCTTTGCACGATCACCCGGACGCTCGCGGGTCCCGTCGATGAGACTTGTTCCTGGTCGCGGAACTGGACGCTCGCGGTGGGAGGGGTCGTCTGTCCGTCGTCGCCCGTGGGCTGCCCGCCGGGATCGACCGCTGCGATCGTGTTCGCAAGCTCGGTGCCATCGGGCAACACCACCGTCACCGGTGTATCGGTGGTCAGTTCTCGTGCCTGGGCTGGGGTGAGTTTCGCGGTCGCCGTCAATGTGGTCGCCGTGTAGGCGGCAGGGCTGACCCCCGACTCTCCAAGCTTCCCGGTGACCTGCGCGATACGGATACTCGGCGCGTTCACAACGACCACATCGGTAACGGCGATGGTTCCGGTGACGGGGAGGCTGAGTTCTTTCTGCCACCGGCGCACCGCATCGGTTGTCCACCAGTCGAACCGGGTATCGGGTTCACGATCGAAGTACCCCAGCCGGGCCAGGTTCTGCTCCAACTGCAGCACGTCCTGCCCGTCATCTGCATCGCTGGATAGGTCACGCCAGAAGGGACGTGCACCTTCCAATAGCACCACGGGCCTGCCATCGGCCTCGTATACCTGCTGGCCGATCTCGATCACTTGTCCCGGAGCGGGCAGCGCTGTGAGCACCCCCTGTGCTGCGGGCAGCTCCGCAAGGTCTCCGTATCCCAGAGTCGCATTCAGTTTCAGCTGGCTGGTGAGGGTTCCCGTCTCAACGGGGACGGTGACCGCAGAAACAGTTCCGCCTTGCTCTGACGAGGTTGCAGGGGCCTCATCCCACGGTTTCCAGATCGCGACCGCGATCCCACCGGCAGCCAAAGCCACGACCAGGACCGTGACCAGCAGACCGCGCAGTATCTTCCGGCGTCGTGTCCTCGTACTCATGAGGCAGGGGCGTTCTGGAACTCATCGACAATCGTCCAGGGCTCGAAGGTGAGATCGTTATGACTGCCGAACGCGAAACTGCTGTTGGGATCCCAGCATGCCTCTATAAGAGCGCGGAACTCCTGCTCAGTGAACCCGGACGGAATGAGGATGCCGTTCATCGCCGAGAAGTCAGGGTCCGCGATCTGGGAGTACCCCTGCTCCCTGGCGCACTGCGCGAATGCGAGCGCATCCTCTTCCTGCTTCGCTGCATCTTCCTGAAAAGCAGGATCATCGCTCGGATCGAACTGGGCCTGCTCGAAGTCCGGGTGCTCCTTCTCGCACGCAGCGTACGCGTCCCGCACCTCAGGGCTGTCGACGAAGTAGTCAGCGCTGGCCACGGCGACCCAGGTGTTCCCCGCGTCATCGCGTTCCATGCCGAGCAACCCTTCACCAGAGCCGTCGTCGCTGCTGATGACTCCGTCGCCGCCGAGTTCGCCGGGGGTCTTCACCAGTACCTGGCCGCTGGCGTTGATCTTCGCTTCGACGTCCGCAGCGGTCAGACAGGCCAGAAACGCCGACGCCTCGTCAGAGCCCTGCGCGGCCGGGTCTGGTTCTTCTGGACCGGCGGTGCTCGTGCACCCGGAAAGAGCGAGCGTGCCTGCGATCGTGAGCCCGGCAAGGGCGGCGAACATATTGCGAGTTCTCATGGTAGCCTCCGTGAAATGCGGCGGTGACGTTCACCGCTCGAGAACAGTTCTACGGAAGCCCGGGTTAGGTTCAGGTCTCGGTCGACCTAACCGAAACCTAACCTCCTCATGGCGATCATGGAGACCATCAGCCCATGGTGGTGACAGAGCGAATTCCAGATGAAGGTGGAAAACAGGTGCGGATACTGATCGTGGAAGACGAGGTCGACCTGGCCGACTCCTTAGCGGAGGGCCTGCGGAACGAGGGTTACTTCGTTGACGTCGTACACGATGGGGCAGCCGCCCTCGTCAAAGCGGGCCAGATCGACGTGGACATCATGATCCTCGACCGCGACCTTCCAGTCCTGCGTGGCGACGTCGTGTGCCGCACACTCCGCGACCAGCTGCACCCGATGCGCATCCTCATGCTCACCGCAGCAGGCACCCTCGACGACCGGGTCACCGGTCTCGACCTCGGCGCGGACGACTACCTTGCCAAACCCTTCGCCTACGTCGAACTCCTCGCCCGGTTGCGCGCCCTCGCACGCCGCGCCACCGAAGGATCCCAGATCATCCTCACCGCGGGCAGCGTCCGACTCGATACCCTCCGAAGGGTTGCTGAACGCGACGGCAAGCCGCTGTCGCTTACCCCGAAAGAGTTCGGTGTGCTCGAAACGCTGCTGTATGCAGACGGCGGGCACGTCACCGCCGACGACCTCCTGGCCGATGTGTGGGAAAGCGGAGCAGATCGCACCCGATCCGTCGTGAAACTCACGATCCACACCCTGCGCCGTAAACTCGGGGACCCTGACCCGATCCGCACCAGCCCCGGTCTCGGCTACCGGATCGGAGCAGAACAATGACCGCGACCACCCACAAACGCCGCTGGGGGTTCCGCGCACGTCTCACAGCCTTGACCGCTGCGGTATTCGTCACCGGCGGCGTCGCACTCCTCAGCGTCCAGTACCTCCTCGTCCAAGGACTCTTCGACACCGCAATCGACGAAGTCGTCGGCTGCGTAAGCATCGACGAGACAGGCACAACAGTCATCACAGGCAACGACATCGACACTGACCAATGCCAAGCGATCATCGAATCGACGGGCGCGGCCGAGACCCAGGCCGGTGTCGGCGATGCCAGCATCGTCCTGGAACAAACCACCAGGCTGTCTCAGGAAGTGCTCTCCGGGCTGCTGCTGTGGTCGGTCGTCACCCTGCTGGTGTTCACCCTCGTCGCCGTCATCGCAGCGTCCTGGCTGTCCCGGCGTTCGTTTGCCAGGATCGGGCAGATCACCGACACCACCAAACGCATCACCCGCAATGACCTGCACCAGCGCCTCGACCTCCCCGGACCCGCAGATGAGATCAAAGAACTCGGCGACACGATCGACACCATGCTCGACGGCCTTGAAGCCTCCTTCACCCAGCAGGAACGCTTCATCACCAACGCCTCCCACGAACTCCGCACCCCGCTCACGACCACCCGCACCGCGCTAGAGATCCCTCTCGAACAAGGCCGCGTGCCCGAACACCTCGAACCGGCCATCCGGCGTGCACTCGATGCGAACCAGCGCAGCGAACTGCTCATCAGCGCACTCCTGCAACTCGCCCGCACCTCCACCATCACGCCCGCCCCCGCCCCGAAACCGGTTCAGCTTTCAGAGATCATCGAACGCAGCCTCACCGAACACGAAGCCGACATCGAGGCCGCGGATCTCTCCGTCACCACCGAACTCGCCACCGCATCAGCTTCCGCCGACCCGGTGCTGCTCGCGCTCGCAATCGACAACCTCATCGACAACGCCATCCGCCATAATCACCACGGTGGGACTCTTCACCTAACGACCGGGACAATGGCCGAGCGCCCTTGGGCGGAGATCAGCAACAGCGGTCCGACCATGACCGAAGAAGAAGCGGCCGCACTCATCGAGCCCTTCAACCGCGGTCAATCTACCCGCACCTCTACAACAGGACGCAGTCTCGGCCTGGGCCTCACGCTCGTGCAGAACATCACCGAATCCCTCGGCGGCGCCCTCACCCTCACACCGCGCCCCGACGGCGGACTAACCACCCGTCTCACCGTCTAACAACGGCCGTGTGACCGTCTACTCGGACGCCGTCGCTTCGACCTCGGCGGCGTCCCCGGCTCGGCTATCAGGCCAGGATCGCGGCCAGCCGGGCCGTCAATTCGCCCGGGCCTTCCGGCGGCGCAACTACGCGGCCGAAACCCAGCCAAGTGGCCAACTGGCGTAACTCTTCGGCCAAAGGGGGCAGGACGGCATCGGCGGCGAAAGCCGGTTCCAACCACGCGGCCGGCACCCGCAACACCCCCTCGCGGCGGTCCGACTTGACGTCGACGCGCGCCACCAAGTGTTCGCCCAACAGGAACGGCATGACGAAGTACCCGTACACGCGCTTGGCCGCCGGCAGGTAATACTCCAGGCGGTAGCGCATGCCGAACAGGCGCTCAACGCGCCGCCGGTCGAAAACCATCGAGTCGAACGGGGACAGCAGCGCGCGGGCCCGCGTCTGGCGCGGCTGCGCGGCCTGCGGGTGCAGGTAGTACGGCTCGCGCTGGCCCTCGACGGCCACTTGGATGAGGGCCCCCGCTTCGGCCAGTTCCGCCACCGCCGATTTGGCGGCCGTCAGCGGCAGCCGAAAATAGTCCGCTAGGCTCCCAATTTGCCCGATGCCGATCGCCTCTGCCGCGTACTCCACCAGCCGCCTTTGCTGGTCGGCGTGGGAACCGGGCTGGGCGTTCGCCAGGCCGGGGACCAGTTGTTCGGCCAGGCCGTAGACGCGTTCGAACTGCGGGGTGCGGCCGGCGGCCGTCACCTCGCCGGTCCAGAAAAGCCACTCCAGGGCCCCCTTGGCGACGGTCCAATTGCCCCACGGGTTGCCGGTGCGCAGGCGCCGGTCAGGCAGTTCGAGTTGGACGTGGAGTTGTTTGGCGGTGAGCGGGCCTTCGGCCAGCGCGGCCCGGACCGCCTGGACCGCGTCGGGGTGCTCGCGGGCGGCCTTGATCATCTGGCCCCAGGCGTAACGCTGCGGGTCGTCGCGCCGCCAACCGAACAGGGGGTAGAGATCGGGCTGGACAAAGGACGCCTCATGGGCCCAGGTTTCGACCAGTTGGCGCGGCGGTCGGCTGGTGGCCTGGTCAAGCCAGGCTTTGTCATAGGGGCCGAGGCGCGAGAAGAACGGCAGGTAGTGAGCCCGTTCAAGTGCCGTAACGGCGTCGATTTGGATGAGCCTGAGCCGGTTGATCACAGCGCCCAGTTGGCGTTTGGTGGCGCGGGCGGGCCGGGGCCGGCCCAGCCCCTGCGCCGCGATGGCGATGCGCCGGGCCTCGCTCAGGCTGAGGTCCGCCGGTTTTCCGGTTCGAGTGGCCCTCGTTGCGGTCTTGCCCCCGGACCCGTTGTTTTCCGCCACGCAAACATGATCCCAGTTGGACGGCCTGGGGCGGCGCATTGCTCTGGGCCAACGGGGTGGACGCCAGCCGCCGGTCAGCGGCCTAAAGTGGTGAGTTATGGATTCGGGGCGCGGTCGGCCAAGCCTGCGCGAACTTGCGGTGGGCGGCGCGCGGATCGCCAACTGGCCGAACCTGATCACGGTGGTGCGCACGGCGGCCGCGATCGCCCTGGGCGCGGTGGCCCTGCGGCTCGCGGCGGTCCCGTGGCTGATCGCGGCCTACGCCACGTATTGGGTTGGGGACATCGCGGACGGGCGGGTCGCGCGTTGGCTGCGTCAGGAGACCAGGCTCGGGGCGGTGTTCGACATTCTGGCGGACCGGGGATGCTCGTCCCTGTGCATTGCCGCGCTCATACTCATTCGGCCCGAATTCACGCCCGCCCTGGCCGTCTACTGGGTCCAGTTCATGGTGGTGGACGCGCTGCTCAGCTGCGCGTTTCTGCACTGGCCGATCCTCAGCCCGAACTACTTCTACAAGGTTGACCGCCGGGTCTACCTCTGGAATTGGTCGCCGCCAGCCAAGGCCGCCAACACGGGGTTGCTCCTGGTTGTGCTGTTGACGCTGCCGCCCGTGGTCGGCCTGGTGCTGGCCTGCGCGCAGTTGGTGGTCAAGCTGGCCTCCGCTTGGCGGGTCGCGCGCCTGGCCACCCTGCGCGCATGATCGAGTGGCTGGCTGTAGTCGCCAGCGGCCTGGGCACCGGATTCGCCTCCGCCGTGTTTCCCCTGGTCAACGTCGAACTGGCGACTGGGGCTGCGGCTTGGCAGTTCGAGACGCCCCTCGCCCTGGCGGCCGTGGTGGCGCTCGCGCTCGGCCAGACTGCGGGGAAGGTCGTGGTTTACCAAGCGGCGAGGGGCGGGCGGACTCTGGGCCACCGGTGGCGGCTCCGCCGCGCCGAACGCGCGCGCACGCGACCTGAACCCACCGCCGAAACCGCCCTCCCGGCTGGTACGGCCGCCGAAGCCGTGGCTGCGAGCACTGTGACCTCGGATGCCCTCAGTGTTCCCGTGTCGCCTGCGTCCTCCGCGCCCGCTTCCTCCCCGGCCCGTGCCCCCGAGGCCGGTGCCGCCGAGGCCGGTGCCGCTGAGGCCGGTGCCGCCCAAGCGCCTGGAACTCCGACGGCCGACCCTGATCGGGTGGTCGAACTGGAGCGCGTCAGCCCAGGGCCGGGCCGCCTCAAGGCGCTGGGGAACAAGCTGCTGGCGGCCATGGACAAGCGGTGGCGGTCGAATGCGGTGCTTCTCCTATCCGCCGTTGTTGGGATACCGCCGTTGTTCGCGACCTCGATCGCTGCGGGCCTGTTGCGGCTGCGGCTGCTCGACTTCGTCCTGTGCGTGTCCCTGGGCCGCATCGCCCGCCTCATGGTGATCGCCTGGCCGGTCCTCGCCCTCACGTGAAACGTGCCCCTGGAGAGCCCAGGTGCGACTGAAACCACGATCGTGATCCACCGGCGGATCACGAAGAGGTTGAAGGTCGCACTTGGGGCCTTGAGGGCGGGGTTCCGGGCGTTAGGTGCAACTCAAATCACGATCGTGATCCAGCGGCGGATCACGAAGACGTCGAAGGTCGCATTTGGGGCCTGCAGGGCGGCGTTCCGGGCGCTAAGTGCAACTGAAATCCCGATCGTGATCCACCGGTGGATCACGAAGAGCTTGGATGTTGCATCGGCGGCCTGCGGCGTCTTGCGAGCCGCCTGGCCTCAAAAGAAAACGAGCCCCGGGGCCGCCGGTGGTGTCGGGTGGCGGCCCCGGGGCGATTTGGAAAGCAGCGAAGCTACTTGGCGACGGTCAACGCTGGCGAAGTGCCGGAAATGGTCAGGCCCTTGTAGGTCAGCGTCTGCGTCAACTGGATGACGTTGCCCACCTTCTCGGTCGAGGGGAGCTTGTAAGAGCTCGCGGTCGAGAACGCAGTGCCATTGCGGGTCCAGCGGCGGGTAACCGTGGGCCAGCCCTCGGGCGGCGCGGCCTTGAGGGTGGCGCCGGGCGTGGCCACGCCGTTAATCGGAGCGGCCAACGCGGTTGGGTCGAAGACCTCCACCACGGTGGTCGCGCTGATGCCGCCAAAGGTCCCCGTGATGGTGCAAGACCGCCGCGACGGCGCCTCGCCAGCCGGGAACGAGCAGCCCTCGCCCAGCGAATAGGCATAGGCGGTGCCAGTCGTGGCCGCCGGCAACACGTTGCCGTAGGCGTCCTTAGCCACAGGTGTGACCGCCACGCCGCCGGCGTTCGTGATCGCCGTCGCCACAGGCGTCAGCGTCAGTGTGGCGGGCGCGCCCAGGCCAACCACGACCTGTGGCGAGGTTCCGGAGATCGTCAGGCCCTGGTAGCTGAGCTTTTGGGTCAACGCGATCACGTTGCCGACCTTCTCAGACGACGGGAGCTTGTAGGAACTCGCGGTTGAGAACGCGGTGCCGTTGCGGGTCCAGCTGCGCGTGATGGTGGGCCAGCCCTCGGGCGGCGCGGCCTTGAGGGTGGAGCCGGGCACCGCCACGCCGTTGATCGGAGCGGCCAACGCGGTCGGGTCGAACACCTCCACCGTGGTGGTGGCGGTGATGCCAGCCAGAGTGCCGGTGATGGTGCAGGTCCGCCGTGAGGGAGCTTCCCCTGCCGGGAAGGAGCACCCCTCGCCGAGCGAGTAGCCGTAGGAAACGGAGTCTGCGGCGTTGGCGATGGTGTTGCCCTTCGCGTCCTTGGCGACCACGGTGACCTCCGCCCCGCCGGCGTTGGTGATCGCCTTGGCGACCGGCGTCAGCTTCAAGGAGGCGGGCGCCCCCGTGCCGACCACGACCTCAGGTGAGGTGCCGGAAATGGTCAGGCCCTCATAGGTCAGGGTCTGGGTGAGCGCGATCACGTTGCCGACCTTTTCGGTGGAGGGCAGCTTGTAGGAGGCGGCCGTTGAGAACGCCTTCCCGTTCCGGGTCCAGGAGCGCTTGACGGTGGGCCAGCCCTCCGGCGCGGTGGCGGAGATGGTGCCGCCGGGGATCGCATCGCCCGTGATGGGCGCGGCCAATGCGGTCGGATCGAAAACCTCCACAATGGTCGTGGCGGTCAATCCGTTGTATTCGGCGGTGATGGTGCAGATCTGGTGCGATGGCGCTTGGCCGGCCGGGAACTGGCAAGAGCTGCCCAGCGAATAGGTGATGACGGCGGCGAGCGGCGCGGCCGGCAACACGTTGCCGTATTCGTCGCGGGCTTCGACCGTCACGTTGACTGTGTCGGTGTTGGCGATCGCCTTGCGGTCTGCCGTCACTGTCAGGGTTGGCGCCTTGGGGCCGGTGTCGGTGGGCTTGCCCTGGAACAGCGCCAGCCAGTCGATGTCGCGGAGCCAATTGACCAGGTAGGAGGCGCCGTCGCCGGCGATCCGGCGCAGCGCGTCGAAGAACGATTCGTCCGGTGTGCCGGGTGTGACCACCCACGGCAGGGCGGCCAGCGCAGCGTTCAACTGGTCCTGCGCCGTGGCTTGGAGCGCGTCCCGAATCTGGGTGCCGATCGCCTCCCATGTGTCGGTCGGGTTCAGTGTCACCTCGACGCCGATCCCCGCCAGCCCGGCCTGTAGTTCGGCCACCAGTTGGTCCTTGACGGATTGGATGGCGGCGGCGACGCGGATTTGGATCTCGTCGATGAGCGCCCGCTTGCCGGCGTCCATCAGGATCGACACGTAATCAAGGTTGGCCAGGGTGTCCGCTATGGAACTGGCCTTGCCTGCGGCGTTGGCATAGGCCGTGAGGGAGGCGACCGTGCCGATGTTGCCCGTGTTCCAGCCTGTGACCTGGATTTCCTTGGGCGTGTCGTTGGTGGTGACGAATAGAATCTTCTTCTGGTTCCACGCCGTGACGCTGTAGCTGTAATACGACGTGTTCACGCCGAAGCCCGCCCCGTATGGCGGCGACCCCGCCCCGCTCTTGACCTTGGTGGGTGCCGTGCCCACGGAAACCAGCGGCGCGTTCCAAATCTGCGTCACCAGTTGGTCGGTCGAGGCTTGCTTGTCCGCGTCGATCCCGAGCGAGGCGATGATGTCAGCGACCGCGTAATCCACGGTCCTGGCGATCACCGCTTGAATGAATTCGTTGGTCAAGACGCCGTTGATCAATTCGGAGGTGGCGACCGAGTCGACCGCCTGGTCGACTAACGCGTCTATCCGCTCGTCTTGGATGTAGGCGGCGATGGCGCCCTTGATAGCGGCTTTGATCAAAGGCGTGGCAAGCTCCACGATGGCCTGCGGATTGCCGATGGTGCTCTTGACGGTGCCGGCTACCAAGTCGTTGACCGTGCCCACAACCCCCGCGTAGGCGCTGTCGACGCTAGCGGCGACGATTTCAGTCAGCGCGTCGTAGGTGGCGACCGATTGGTCGATCTCATCTTGGGTTTGGGCGGCCAGCGCTGGTGAGGCGATCAGGCTGGCGACCAAGGCGAGGGAAACGGAAGGTATCAACAAGCGTTTTTTCATGTTTGTGACCTGTCTTTGTGGGCTAGTGGCAGTGCGGCCGGAGGCCGCACAGAGCCCATCATATTGCTTCACGGTGAGAGTTTTCGACCCCAATCGCCCAACTAATTGTGGCCGTGCGCGGACTGCGGCCGAAAAGACGCAAATCGCGGGGCCGGTCGGCCGGCCATCACGTCCCGCCGCGCAGGAAGGGATTGCTCCGGCGCTCGCGGGACACGTCGCTCGCGGGACCGTGGCCGGGCAGGAGCAGCGCCTGACCGGGCAATGTCAAGACTTGGTCCCGCAGTGAGCGGCTCATGGCCGCCGGGTCTCCCACCGCGAAGTCCGTCCGCCCGATCGAGCCCGCGAACACGACGTCGCCGCTGAACACCACCGGGGCGGCGGGGTCCTCCGCGACCACCAGCAGGGTGCTTCCCGGCGTGTGGCCAGGGGCGTGTCGAAGCTGGAAGTCCAAGCCGCCGATGCCGACCGCTCCCCTCCCGCTCTCTTCCTCCATTTGGTATTCCCTCACGTCGGCGGGTTCCCGGAAGGGCTGCGGGAAGGCCTGGGCGAGCAGCAGCCCCATGGCGGGGAAGAGCGCGGCGATCGGATTGGTCAGAAAAGGTCGGTCCAAGGAGTGGATGTGAAGCGGGATGCCGTATTCGTCGGCCAAGCCGGCCGCGTCTGCGATGTGGTCGATGTGGCCGTGGGTGGCGAGGACCGCGACCGGTTCGCGCCGGTCATCGGCGAGCGCTTGCCTGATGGCGCGGGCCGAGTCTTGGCCGGGGTCGATGATCACGCATTCCCGGCCGTGGTCGGGTCCGACCAGGTACCAGTTCGCCTGCCAGATGCCGGCCGTGCCGCCGCTGAGATACATGCGTGCAGACTACAGAAATGGGGACGGTACCTATTTCCGGCCAGCCGGAAATAGGTACCGTCCCCATTTCCCGAGGAGCGCCGCGACCGTTCCCCTGGTCGTTGGGTCTGGGCGTTGGGTTGCGCGGCTTATCGAAGAACGGTAATATCGAAAAACGATGTTATCGGGCAACGATAAAGGATCTGCCATGGGTAAAGGAGGAGCCATGACCGTCGTGCCAGGGAAGGCGGAACGGTTGGTCGCGATTCGGGTGCTGGAAGTGTTGATTTGGCTGGCCATGATCCAGTTCGGCGCGCTCGGGGTGGTGTGGCCGCTGATCGGACTGGCGGCGCCCGGAGGCCAGCAGGGCGACTCGGCCTGGGGCGTTGTCGGAGCGCCGAGCCAACTCGAGGTGGAACTAAACAAGGAGGGAATCGAGGCGGTTTTGGGCCCGGATGTGTCCTTGCCGGAAGGCCAAGGCGTCCGAGTCGGCGACGTCACGTTGACGCCCGTGGTCAAGGCGTGGGTCGAATTCGACCAGCCCGGCCTGGCCGGTTTCATGGCCACGACCGGCTCGGACGTGATCCTCGGCTTGACCAGCCTGGTCACCTGCGTGTTCCTGTGGTTGGTGGTCGCGAGCGTGCGCCGGGGGGAGCCCTTCGACCGGCGCAATGTGACCCGTCTGTACGTGGCGGGCGTCGTCTGCATTGGCGGGTCAGCGCTTTACATGCTGGCCAACGCCGGCGGGCGGATGGCGGCGACCTGGGGCGGAACCCTAGAAGACCTGTCCCGCGCCGAAATAGCCCTGAGCTTTGGCCCCCTGGCGGTGGGGACCCTCTTCGCGGTCATGGCGGAGGTGTTCCGGCGGGGCATGATCCTGCGGGCCGAGACGGACGGCCTGGTATGACAAGAAGAGGCGGAGCGGCCGAAGACCCGGCTGAGGCCCCCTTGGAGGATCCCCGCGCGGAGGAGATCGCCGTCTACCTGGGCGACCTGCTCGCAGCGCGCGGAATGACGGTGACCGATTTGGCGCAACGCGTCGGCATCACGCTGGCCAACATGTCCGTCCTGAAGAATGGGCACGCGCGGGCGATCCGCTTCAGCACGCTGGCGGGAATCTGCCAAGCGTTGGACTGCCAGCCGGGCGACCTGCTCCGATGGGAGCCGCCGGGAGCCTGACCCGCCGGAAATGGGGACGGTACCTGTTTCCGGCGGGCCGGAAACAGGTACCGTCCCCATTTCCGGGGATCTCGCCCGCTATTGAACAGGCGTGGCCGGGGGAAGTGTGACAATGCCGGTCGCGTCGGCGAAGACTTGGTCGCCGGGTTTGATCACCACGCCGCCCACTTCGACGGGGACGCCGATGTCGCCCAGGCCGCGTTTGTCGGTCTTGAGCGGGATTGAGCCCAGGGCCTTCACGCCCAGGTCGAGGGTGCGCAGCACCTCCACGTCCCGGACGGCGCCCGCGATCACGAACCCGGCCCAGCCGTTGCGGGCGGCGTCGGCTGCGATCAGGTCGCCAAGCAGCGCCCGGCGCAGGGAACCGCCTCCGTCCACCACCAGGACGCGGCCCTCGCCGGGCGTCCCCGCCAACTCCTTAACCTTCGAGTTGTCCTCGAAGCACTTGACGGTCTGGGCGGGGCCCCCAAAGGCTTCGCGTCCCCCAAAGCTGAAAAAGGCTCCGGCGAGGGCGTGGACGGCATCGGGAAACTGGTCTGCCAAATCGGGCGTGGACGGTTGCATGGCGGCTCCTAGCTGTGCGGGTGCGGTTTTCGGGGATCGAACCCCGACAACCAAAACCCTAACCGGCGTGAGCTAGTCTTGATGCCGACCCCTCGCGTGGCGGCATCTCGCTGAATCCCCCCAGGGCCGGAAGGCAGCAAGGGCAGGCGGGCTCTGCCGGGTGCGCGAGGGGTCCTTTTCACAGGCCGCCGCCAATCGCTTCTATCGCGCTACAATGTAGCGCATGAGCACGGTTCCGCTGTCCATCCGCTTCAAGGCTTCGGTGTTGGAACGGCTGCGCCGCTGCGCGAAGGCTCAGGGGACCACGCCGTCAGGCTTGGTGCAGGAACTGGTCGATGAGGGTCTGGCGATGAGAGAAACGCCGGGGATCGTGTTCCGGTCCGGACCAAGCGGACGGCGGGCCGGGCTGGCGGCCGGCCCCGACGTGTGGGAGATCGTGGCTGCGGTCAAAGAGACCGCCGGCAATCCGGGGGAAAAGGTGGCATCCGCCGGCGATGAACTGGGATTGAGCGAGTCGGCTGTCAATCTTGCCCTGTCGTACTACTCGCGTCACCCAACGGAGATTGAAGAGGAAATCGCGGAGAACGAGCGCGCCTCAGGCGAGGCCTTCGCCGCCTGGCAAGCCCGGCAAACGGTCCTTTTGTGACGGAGCGCCTGCTCCTCGACGAGCACTATTCCCCGGCCATCGCGGCGGCCCTGAGCGAACGCGGCTTTGACGTGGTGGCGGTTGGCGGCCATGCCGATTTGGCGGGCAAGCCGGACGCGGCGCTGATTGAGTGGGCGGCTGCGGCCGACCGCCGGATTGTGACGGAGAACATCAAGGACTTCGTTCCGCTCACTGAGGCCGCGCGGTCCGCCGGCCAGCCGGTGGCGCGGCTCCTTCTCGTCAGTTCACGCCGTTTTCCCCGGGGCCGGGGAAGGATTGGCTCCATTGTCGACGCGCTTGAGGCATGGCTGGGGCGTCCTATCCCGCCCGGTCACGCTGACCAGGAGTGGTTCGCGTGAGGTCGTGTCGCCGGGGAGGGCCTGCGGACCCAGGCGGCGCCGGCCTGTCCGTCAGGCCCGGGGTCAGAGATTGAGCTCTTGAACGGCGGCCCGACAGCAGTTCACGAGCCGCCGGGTCGATGACGCTTGCCGAGGAGTCTCCCGCCTCAGGTCAGGTCCGCGAACAGGTCGACGGCGAAGCCGGGCGCTTTCTTGGCCAGCGCGGCGTCAGCGGTCCAGAGCTCGGAGCAACCCGCGCCGCGCGCGGCCGCGAGGTGAATGGCGTCTGCGGCTCCAAGTCGCAGCGTGGCCCGAATGCGGGCCGCCGCCTCCCAAACGCCGAGTCCCATTTCGGCGGTCTCGAAGCCGCCCAAGAGCTCGCGGTAGCGGCGCTCGAGGTCGGGGTCATCCTCGCGGAAGGGCTTGACCAGGCATTCCATCAACACCAAAGGGCTTACGCAAAGCGACGCGTCGGTTTGGGCAAGCTTCTCCAGAGCGTGTTCGCGCCGGGGTCCGTCACCTTCGATCAGGTAAATGCAAATGACGCTGTCAACGTAGATCAGCGCCATGACGCCCGCTCGGCGTGAAGCTCCGCCTCGATTTGCTCGCTCGCGCGCCGCGCGGCGGGCACCACCCTCAGCCGCTCGGCCAGCGCCGCGGCGCGCTGCCCCGGCGTCAGTCGCGCGAGCGGGTCGACCGGCACCAGCCGCACCACAGGTTTCGAGCGCTTGGCGATCACCACGTCAACTCCGGCCAGGGCCTGGTCGATGAGCGCGGACAGGTGATTGTGGGCTTCGGCCACGCTGACTTTGATTCCTGCCATGTTCAGTCCTCCGTGGGTTCGCGGCGGGCGCGGCCCCCGGAACCGTTTAACGCTATCTAGCCATGCAATCATAGCGCGCTGAGAACTTCAAGCGCGGCGAGTAGCCGGCTGACTTCGCCGCCGTGCTCGTTCACGAAAGATTTCTGCAGTTCCAGCGCTATACGGTTCGCGGTGGCCTCGTAGCCCAGGTCCGCTCGGCAGTCGAAGCCCGCCAGCGCGATTCTGATCTCCGGCTGCGACATGGCCAGGCTCCTGTGCTCCGGCGGCTCTTCGGCGCCGGCTTGTCCGTCAGGCTCCCAGTAGACCCCGTCCGGGCTTGTGCGCAGCGCCACGGCGAGAGCAGAGTACGGCGTCACCTGATCCTCTTCGGAGACCTCCAGGTGGCCGATCCCCCGGTCCGCCATGCACTGGGCCCATTCGGCGTTGAGCTTGACCATTCTGGAGCCGAACCGCGCCACATCCTCCCTCCCGGCCGGAAGGGTCGGGACCACAATCGCGTCGATGTTCTGCCACCAGTCCACGGTGACGCCCCCGGTCGCGGGGCGGTACGGCTGGGGTGTGTAGTCGAAGCCCTGGCGTTTCATGCAGTCCGCCACGGCCGACTCGGTCAGCCGCGACCGCTCCGACCGGGCCTCGAATTCTGCGGCGGAGGCCTCGGCCTGCGCCCGGGACACGGAGGCGACCAGGCCGGCGAATTCCTCAGTGGTGTCCAATTTGAGCATTGGCGACGCTTGCGGCGGGACCTCCGCGACCGTCCCAGGCCGGGCGCCGGAGGAGGGCGGAGCCAAAGGCGAGGCGGGGCTCCCGGGTGGGGTGGCGGCATCGTCGGCTTGGCAGGCGCCCAATGCTACGGTCAAAGCCGCGGCGACGCCGCACAGGAGGGCGCGGCGTGGGGCCCGGGCGGCGGCGCCCGTGGCTGGCCGATTGGGAAACCCGCCCGTGGCCATCCTTCGACCATCGCAACACCTGGGCGGAGGGGCCGTTGGGCGACGCGCGCCGCGTTGGCCCTCGTGCTCGGAGAAGAAGCGGACCCCGCCGCGACGGCGAACTGGCCACGGGCGCTGCTCGCGCGGCCGCAGCGCTAGAATTATGTACATGGCGGCCTTTCCTATCGCGGCGGCGCGGGCGGAACTGTCAGCATTGGTGGAAGACGCCGTGCGCACTCACCAGCGCTATGACATCACCCGCAACGGCAGGCGCGCGGCGGTCCTGTTGAGCGCTGCTGACTACGACTCCCTGATCGAAACGCTCGACATCTTGTCCAACACGGGCTTGATGGCGGACCTGGCCGAAGCCGAGGAACAATTGGCCGCGGGTGAGTCCTTCAGCCAGGAAGAGGTCCGTCAGGCCATGGCCGCCAACGGCCGGCTGCCGTGACCTATGCGATCTGCCTCTCGCGCCAGGCCAAGCATGCCTTGAGCGAGGTCCTGCCCGAATCGGTGGCAGCGGCTTGCTATCAGTTCGTCTACGGCGACTTGGCCAGCAATCCCTTCCAGGTCGGCAAACAACTCGACCCGCCTCTCTATCCGAGGTATTCGGCGCGCCGAGGCGACTACCGCGTCATCTACCGGATTGAGAATCAGACGGTTGTGGTAAGCGTCCTCACCATCCACCGTCGTCGCGACGTTTGTCGCCGTCGCTGATCCGCCGGGCGGGACAGTTGAACACCGGAAGGGGGCGATGCCGTGTGGCGACCGGACGGCATCGGGCGCGGCTTCCGTGCGCGGCGTTCGGGCGGGTCAAAGCGGGAGGCTGGCACGCTGTCAGGGGCGCCCCGTAGGCTCGTAGAGTGAATCAAGCGCTGTACCGCCGCTACCGTCCGCAGACTTTCGGCGAAGTGATCGGCCAGGAGCATGTCACCGAGCCGCTGATGCAGGCGTTGCGGACCGGCCGGGTGTCGCACGCCTACTTGTTTTCCGGCCCGCGCGGCTGCGGCAAGACCACCTGCGCGCGCATCCTCGCGCGGTGTCTGAACTGCGAGAAAGGCCCCACGCCGGAACCCTGCGGCGAATGCGCCAGCTGCCAGGAATTGGGACGCGGCGGCAGCGGCTCGCTGGATGTGGTGGAGATCGACGCGGCCTCGCACGGCGGTGTGGATGACACCCGCGACTTGAGGGAGAAGGCGGTCTTCGCGCCCGCCCGCGACCGCTACAAGGTGTTCGTCCTGGATGAGGCCCACATGGTTTCCCGCGAAGGCTTCAACGCGCTGTTGAAGATCGTGGAGGAGCCGCCCCCGCATGTGAAGTTCATCTTCGCCACGACCGAGCCGAACAAGGTGCTGCCCACCATCCGCTCCCGGTCGCATCATTATCCTTTCCGGCTGGTGCCCCCGGGCTTGATGACCTCTTATATGGAGGAGCTCAGCCAGGCCGAGGGCGTGGAGGTGGCCCCCGGCGTGATGCAGATGGTGGTGCGCGCCGGCGGGGGCTCGGTCCGGGACACTGAGTCGGTCTTGGACCAGTTGATCGGCGGCTCGGTCGACGGCCGCGTCACCTATGAGAGGGCCTCCGCGCTGCTCGGCTTCACCCCCGATGAGTTGATCGGCCAGATGGTTTCCGCCCTGGGCCGGGGCGACGGCGCCTCCATGTTCGCTGTCATCGAGTCGGTGGTGGAATCCGGCTTGGAGCCGCACCGGTTCGCCGAGGACTTGTTGGAACGCCTCCGCGACCTGATTGTGCTGGCCGCCGCCGGGCCTTCCGCCCGCCAGGCGCTGCGCGGCCTCCCGGAGGACCAGGTGGCCGCGCTCGCGGAGCAAGCAGCGCAGCTCGGCCTGTTCCGCCTCACCCGCGCCGCGGATTCGGTCTCCGCGGGCCTGGCCTCGATGGCCGGGGCCACCTCGCCCAGACTGCACTTGGAGTTGTTGGCCGCCCGCGCTTTGATGGCCGCGCAACCGCCCCAGCAGGGTTTGGCCCAGGTGCCCGATGCCGTTCGGTCGCCTTCCCAGCAACCCCCGCCCGCCAGCGCGCCCGCCGGTCAGCGCGGGCCGGGCGCGCCGCCGGCGCGAGGGCAGGCGCCCCACCCGCCAGAGGGCGCCCCCGGGGTGTCTGCCACCTTCAGCCGGGGCACTGCGCCCCACCGGCCGGCGGACGCGTCCGGGCCGGGCGAGGCGGGAACCGAGCCTGGCGGCAGGGGGCAGCCTCAGCGGGCCGGCGCGCCGTTGGCTCCAGGCTCGCCGGGCCAGGCCGGGGGCCCGCCGCGCGGCGGGTCCGCGCCGGCCGATGGCTGGGCCATCCCCGGCGTCACCACCGGGGCGGCCTGGGCCGAGTCGGATCGAAGCAGGCGGCCCGCTGGGCGGCGGTCTGATGGACACGGGCCTGAAAGCGCAGGCCAAGCCGCCCAAGCGGGTCCGGCCATTCCACATCCGACGCATCCGGACCAACGCGGCGCGGGGGCCGCTCCCGGACCTCAAACGGCGCGACCAATCCGGCAGTTCGTCGACTGGGACGAGCCCGAGGCCGCCCCGCCGCCAAGGTCTCCGCAAAGCGGAGCGGCTGGCCCGGGCCAACCGGGCGAGCGGGAGCAGCGCGGCCAGTCGGGGCAACCGCTCCGGCCGGGCGAACCCGGTGAGCCGGATCCGGGCGGCCAGTCCCGTCGGCCTGCCCGAGCGGGCCGGTCGGCCGGGCCTGGCGATCCGGCGCGGACGCAGCCGCCTCTTGGGCCTGGTCAGACGCCGGGGCTTCGCGCAGACGGACCAATCCCGCCGCGCCCGGCCAGCGCCCCGCCGGATGCTCAAACGCGCGTCAGGCCGCAGGCGACTTCGGATCATCCCGTTGGGGCGCCGGGTCCGTCCAATGCGCCGGCAGCGCACAACCAATCGGCGCGGGGGGACCAAGCTGCGGGGCCGGTCGGCTCCCGTCCGGCGCCCGCCGCGCCGGTAGCCGAGGGTGAGCAGGAGCGTTGGCGCCAACTGCTCGAACAGGTTCGGCACCACTCGGTCGCCGCGCATGGGCTTCTCAGCCACTCGGCGCGCCCGATGGGCGCCGGCCAAGGCCAACTCAAACTGGTCTTCCCCACGCCGGACTTGGCCAGCGCCTTCACCAGGCGGTTCCACGCGCTGGTCGAACAGGC